>CANQYH010000343.1 GCA_947628025.1 uncultured Lachnospiraceae bacterium
GACAACCGCATGGCAGCGCCCGCGCTTTCTTCCATTGACGCGTCTCCCAAAGCGGCGCCGCGCACAGCCCCAGAGTCCCGCCTGGGCTACTGCGGCTGCACAGACCGCGTTACGGTGGCAAGAGCCGCCCTGCATATGTGGGAAGAACCCTGTCTCAGCGGCAGTTCGGGCAGCGGCGCAGTCTTCTTCAGCGGCTGCACCCTAGGCTGCTGCTTTTGTCAGAATTTTCCCATCAGTCATGAACATTTCGGCAAAGAAATCACCGTGCGGGAACTGGCGGACATTTTCCTGCGTCTCCAGGACCAGGGCGCCCACAATATCGATCTGATCACGGCTACGCAGTACCTGCCTTCCGTCGTCCGCGCCCTGGACCTGGTCCGAGACCGTCTTGCGATTCCGGTCGTCTACAACTGCGGCGGCTACGAGCGCCCGGACATCGTCCGCGCCCTGGCGGATTATGTCGACATCTGGCTGCCCGATCTGAAATACTATGATCCGCAGCCGGCCGCCCGCTATTCCCAGGCCGGAAACTATTTTTCCTGCGCCTCCGAAGCGATTCCGCAGATGATCGCGCAGACCGGCCCGCCGGTTTTCGACGCGGACGGCCTCCTGCGCTCCGGCGTCGTCGTCCGGCACCTGGTCCTGCCCGGCCTCCGGAAAGATTCCATCCGCCTGCTCCACTGGATGAAAGAGCATCTGCCTGACGGCGGTTACCTGTTAAGCCTTTTGAGCCAATACACACCGGCCGGGGAAGCGGGCCCCCGCACTGCGAACGGCCGTTTCCCGGAACTTGCCCGCCGGATCACCACGTATGAATACGATTCCGTCTTAAACGCCGCCCTGGAATTAGGCCTGGATACCGGATATATGCAGCAAAAAAGCAGCGCAAAAGAAGAATACACGCCGCCTTTTGATCTGGAGGGAGTGTGAAGCCAATGTCATGAAGTCAAAACATAGACGGAAACAAACTTTCAGGCCAAAATAAAAACGCCTTTCGGCGCTTCGCAAATCGTCGGGACAAAACTCTCCCCGAACACAATTTGAGGGTACCGACTTCTTTTTTCTCGCCGATACCCTCAAAAAACTATCACATCCATGGGACTATACCTCTCGTTTCCACATGATATCTATATGAAATTTTAATACTGCTCTGTCCGCTGCAAGCCGTTTCTCTTTCGTTTATCTCTCGCCTAACCGTTACGCTCCGAACATCTCCTGCTCTATCATACTTTCTCGTCATATCATAAAGAGGAAATCTCCTGTAATCGCCTTAGGATCTGTTTCTCCAGGTCATACGCGGCAGAATCGGGGACCTGCGTTTCATCTGCTCCTGAGATGAAACAAAACTTACGTTTTCATGGGACCGTACCTCCGTTTCTTTCATTCTCGTCTTTTCTCTTTTTTGCGTCTCTGTTTTTGATGGATTCATTGTAACAGATCTCGGAGTATTTGTCAATACTTTTTTGTAATTTTCTTTAAAAATTTTGCTATCTATTTTATTTTGAATTAATTGTCTGTAATTATTTGAACTGTTTGGAATTATACTCCGCATTTTTTGAACAGTTTTCTCGCAATCTCCGCTCTTTCCCTTATTAATCATACAGTATATGCATTTTCGACAGCGCCTCCGCCGCCAGTCCCCCTTATCTGCCCGATCAAACAGAATCCATTACATATGATGCGCCGCCAATTTTTTCATCAATGCATCCCTGGAATGATAATGTCCGTGCTTTCCATCCGCACGATAGTGATTGTGTTCGTGCGTATGGGTTATCGTATGAGTATGCGTGCTGCCGTCATGCGTATGCGTAAACGTATGCTGATGCGGATGAACGTGCTGCCGTACCAGCGTATCGGCCGCCGCCAGTACCGCTCCCCCGATCATGACCGCCAGCGCGATCAGGTATATCACAGTCAGCCGTTCCCGCAGAAAAACGAAAGAGAAAAATACCCCAATAAACGGCGCGACCGCGTAATATGCGCTTGTCTTTGCCGCGCCAAGCACACTCTGCGCCCGGACATACAGGAAAATGCTCAGGCCATAAGCGACAAATCCCAGGAGCAGGGCAAGGACGATATATATAAGCTGCGGCATGGCTTCTCGTTTTACGAAAGCGATAATAAGAGAACCCAGGCCCGAAAAGATGCCTTTGAGGATCACGATCTCATACGTATTCTTAGAAGACAGGTTCCTCGTGCAGTTATTCTCAAATCCCCAACAGACCGTCGCCAATAAAACCAAAAGAGACCCGTAGGAAAAGCGGAAGCTGTCCGTTCCTTCAAAGGAAAGCAATATGCTCGACAACGTGATCAGGGCGATCGCCGCCCATAAACGGCGGGATACTTTCTCTCTAAATACCGCTAATGCGATAACCGTCGTAGCGACTATCTCAAAATTGCCGAGCAGCGACGCGTTGGACGAGGAACCATATGCGATCCCCAGCATCAAAAAGATGGGGGCGGCAATGTCCAGCACGATCATTCCGATTACAAACGGCAGGTCCTTTTTATCCAGCCTCTCTCCCTTTTCCCGTTTATTGAACAAGGACAGTATGCCAATTCCGGTTCCGGCTCCCAAGTAAAGCAGTGCCGCCATAGTCGCAGCCCCCACATGACTCAAGAGCACTTTCGAGACCGGTACATTGACCGCGTAAAAAGCCGCGGCAAGCAGCGCATATAGCATTGATTTCGTTTCTTTCATTTTTATGATTCCCTCTTCTTCATGGATCTGTGATCGCTGTTCCGTCCTGTTCATTCTACCACAAATTCCCAGGCGTGAAAACGGTAAATTTTCAGTCAATGCGTAATCAAATGTGCCGTCAAATACAGTTAAGAAGCGTAACTATCGGGCGATGCCCTGTTCAGGCAAAATCGCATTGTTTTTTTTCACCTTTTGTGGTAAGATTTTTGTATTAGACACAATAAGGTGAATACTCTGATGAAAAAGCAGCTTAAGAAAATAGGTTTCTGCCTTTTTGTATGTTCCGTGATCATCGCGGTGATCCTGATCAGCCTGGTCTATGTTCAGTACATTTCCCGGCGGATCTTTGAGGACAGCACCCGGTCCCTGGATGAGATCTACAGCCAGGTGAACCGTTCTTTCGGCGCTTTCGTGGAGCGCAACTGGGGCCTGCTGGAGAGTTGGGACGATGCCCATATCTTTTCGGAGGATATGGAGGGGGAGACATCCGACTTTGTG
>CANQYH010000344.1 GCA_947628025.1 uncultured Lachnospiraceae bacterium
CGCCGCTGACTGCGGAGGAGATCCTGGAACTGGATGAGTATTGCTGGGAGAGAGGAATCGAGCTGGTGCCGTCCCTGGCCTCGTTCGGGCATCTGTATAAGCTGCTGAGTTCCAGGACCTACGAGCGCCTGTGCGAGACGCCGGACAGCGCCGGAAAGCCGTTCTCTTTCGAGAATCGGATGGCGCTGCATACGGTGAACGTCTCGGACCCGGACGCCATGGAACTGATCAAGTCCATGATATCCGAATATATGAGCCTGTTCCGGACGGACAAATTCAATATCTGCGCCGACGAGACGTTTGAGCTGGGCAAGGGAAAGAGCAAAGCGCTGGCCGAGGAAAAGGGCGTCGGCACGCTGTATGTGGATTATATCTGCGAACTGTTCGATTTCCTGCTGAAACAGGGGAAGACGCCGATGTTTTGGGGCGATATCATCTGCCGCCATCCGGAGCTGGCCGGACGGATCCCCCGCGAGGTGATCTGCTTAAACTGGGGCTACAGCCCGACGCAGAGAGAGGACGAGACGCGGATCCTGGCCGAGGCGGGCGTGGTCCAGTATGTGTGTCCCGGCGCCTGCGGCTGGAATACTTGGGTCAATGTGTTGTCCAACAGCTACCGGAATGTAAAGATCATGAACAGCTACGCGAAGAAATACGGCGCGGTCGGGATGCTGAATACCGACTGGGGCGATTTCGGTCATGTGAACCATCCGGTGTTCTCGATACCGGGGCTGATCTACGGCGCGGTCTTTTCCTGGAGCGGGGACGCTCCGGACTTTGAGGAGCTGAACCGGCAGATCTCGGTGCTGGAGTTCGGGGATGTCGGCGGCGCACTGCTGGGGTGCATCGGCGGGATCAGCGATGAGATGCGATTCTCCTGGCACAACGCGGTCATGCTGAAAGAGCATGTGCAGAAAGGCTTCCCGAAAGAGGCGCTGGCGAAGTTATTTTACGGGGAAGACATGGGCAAGGTCCCCGCTTCCAATCAGAAGCTTGCGGAGACGGCGGAGAAGCTGCGCGTTGTCAGCCGCGGCATGGACAGTTCCCGCAGGGGCATCGTGTCTCTGACGCTGGCGGCCATCGACATTGTCCGGACGTTCAATGAGGTGGGCGTCTATCTGGCGTCGATGAAAGACGGAAAGGCCGGGGAGGGCCAGGACGGGTTTAAACTGGCGCAGGAACTGGAGACGTGCCTGTACCATTATAAGAAATTCTGGATGGAGAACAGCAAATACGGAGATATCAGCCGGATCGCGGACGTGTTCTTCTGGTACGCGGACCTGCTGCGGAAGAGTGGAGATAGAAGATGAAGAATGAGATCATTGGTTATGTAGGAAGTGGACGCTTCACGGAGGCGGACGCAAAGAAGCTCACCGGCATCAATCTGGCGTTTGGCGAGCTGCACAACGACGGCAGTCTGACCGTGGCCGGACGGCAGGATAAGATCGACCTGATCCCGCAGATCCGCCGGTGGAATCCGCGGCTGCGGATCATCCTGTCGATCGTACAGAAAGAACGGGATGCGTTTACCCGCTGCTGCGCGGACGAGACGCTGCGCAGGACGGCGGCTAAGTCCATGGCGGACGCGGTCGTCCGGTACGATCTGGACGGCGTGGATCTGGACTGGGAGTACCCCTGCGTTCCCTCGAACAACAGCGCGGTTTCTCCCGACGACAAGCACAACTTTACGCTTTTATGCGCGGAGATCCGCAGGGCCCTCGCGGAGATCGGAAACGGCCGACGGTATTATCTGACGATCGCGGCCGGAGCGGATCTGTATTACGTGAACTGTGTGGAACTGCCGGAGCTCATGGAGTATCTGGATTATATCAATGTGATGACCTACGACCTGAAATGCGGGTTCCACGCGCTGGCGGGCCATCATACCGCGCTGTATTCCAACCGGGGCGACGTGTTTACCAACAGCTGCGCCCAGGCGCTGGCGCTCTTTGAGTCCAGAGGCGTGCCGGCGGACCGGCTGCTGATGGGGGCCGCGTTCTATTCCCGCAAATGGACCGATCTGGCGGACAATGAAAACCACGGACTGCTGGTCCTTTGCCCGAAGGGCGGCGGCTACGGGCCGGATTATGAGATTCTAGTGCGGGATTACCTGAATCAAAACGGTTTTACCGCGTATTGGGACGACGAGGCCCAGGCTCCGTGGCTGTTTGACGGCTCCACGTTCCTTTCCTACGACGATCCCCGCTCCCTGGCGGCCAAGGCGGCCTACGTGAAAGAGAAAGGCTACGGCGGCATTTTCTACTGGGAGCATAAATGCGACGGGACCGGCGTTTTGCTGGATACCCTTTATAAAGCGTTTGCGGAATAGGTTTTTCGGAGGTTTCAGATATGTTTTCAGATGCGTATTTTCAGGAGATCCGACAGGGTTTTGACCGCCAGATGGCGCTTCTGGACGGGGAGATCCGACGGCTGGAGGCGGAGCGCGCGGGAGATGGGAGCGCGGCGTCCGGCAGGCTCTCGGGGCTTTCCGATGCCGTGATATCCGGCGGACTGGCCGGGATGCGGCTTTCGATGCTTTGTGAAAAGAAACGGGAGATCGAGGCGGTCCTCGGACAGTGCGGGGACGACGAGGCGCAGGCCATGACTTTTTTATACAGCGCCATGCCCCTGAGCGATCTGGTGGATTATCCCGCGGAGCTTTTCCTGGCGTATGCCCGGCATGGGGTATTTTTGTGGAACGAGGGGCCCTTTGCGGGGAAGATCCCGGAGCGCTTGTTTGCCAACTATGTGCTGCACCACCGGGTCAATAACGAGGACATCGTGGATACGCGGCCGTTTTTCTATGAAAAGGTGATCGCCAAGGTGCAGCCGGACGATATGGAGCGGACGATTCTGGAGGCCAATTACTGGTGCGAGCAGGAGGGAACCTACCGTTCTACGGACGGCCGTACCCAGAACGCCAGGACCATGTATCATACGGCGACGGGGCGCTGCGGTGAGGAATCGACGTTTGCGGTCACGGTGCTTCGCAGCATCGGCATCCCGGCCCGGCAGGTCTACGCGCCTCTCTGGACCCACTGCGACGATAACCACGCCTGGGTGGAAGCCTGGTGCGACGGGAAATGGATCTTTTTCGGGGCCTGCGAACCGGAGGAGCGGCTGAATTACGGCTGGTTCATCGGACCGGCTTCCCGCGCGATGCTGCTTCATTCCCGCTGGTT
>CANQYH010000345.1 GCA_947628025.1 uncultured Lachnospiraceae bacterium
GGAAATCGAGGATCTCCAGCCCGTCTTTCTGATGAAGCTCGTACAGGCCTTGAAGATCTTCATACTGCGGTGTAAATCCGCACCCGGTCGCCGTGTTCACAATGAGAAGAACTTTCCCTTTGTAATCGGAAAGCGGCACATCGCTTCCGTCCTGTGCTTTAATTTTGAAATCGTAGATGTTCATGTTCTTTCCTCCATTTATTTTTGCGAGATTCAATCTCGCGCTATTGATATGGTAACATCTTCTCATTGAAATGTCAATGCGTATTCTTCGTATGCGTTGAATTTGTCGCCGCCTGTGAAAGCATGGTATTATACAATCGGCATATAAGTCAAGAACATACTGAAAAGTTACGGTCGTTATCGCCAAAGTTTTCAGTCAAAGCAAATTTTTAGTTTGTTTATGATCGGCGGAACGAGGCCGCGGCAGTGGGGAAATCTGAAAAAGGAATTGACAGAAAGCCGCGGGGGGGTAATATGAAAGTGCGCCGGGAATGTAGACGGGGATGGGGCCGGCGGCGCGCAAACGGGTCCTTTTCCCAAAAATAAAGGAGGGTAATACGATGAGACGAAGCAGAATGTTGGCGGCGGCGGTGGTATCCGCGTGCTTGACGCTGGGAAGCGTGACGACAGGCTGGGCGGCCTGGGATTGGGACTGGAGCGAGGACGATGACTATATTTCGGCTACGGTGAAAAGCAGTACGGAATATGTTACGGGACAGGCAGATGCCCAGGGAGAGATATTGACGCATGTGATAGAGATTTCCCATGTAGAAGATGGAGTTGACCGGCTGGGGTATCCGAATTATAAAGAGGTGAAAAATTACAGAGAGGAAGTTCTCCCTGTCTGGTATCTGAATAAGGAGGATCGTATCTATATAATGGATCTGGAAGAAGGCGGCAGTATAAAGGATCCGGATTTTGCATATGAGTATGGCGGGTATGAGTATGGCGGGTCATATCCGGATCATTTCTGGAATGTTGAGTTTGATATTACCGGGGTGATTCCCGAAGAGGATGGCAGCGTTCAGGTTGCAGAAGGCAGCGAAAGTGCAGGTATTTGTTTTGAAACAGACGATGGCATGAATAAATTTTGGGATACGTGGAAAGAAGATGCGGGTGTAATTCTCGTGGAGGATTTGGCGTATTCCACAGAAAATACGACGATCGTGATCGAGCCGATCTATCCAAAGCTGAAAGAAGCCGCGTCGTTGAAAGGGCATCAGCCGGAAGATTATGTATATTTGCTTGGAATCTCCTATCAGGATATAGTGGTGGGGGCAGATGTAAGTTTTACTCCTGCGGTATTCATCCGCTTTAAAGAAGACGGAACCGCGGAAACGCCTGCTTCTTCCGCGCCTCGGACCGGCGTCTGGAAAGAAGACCAGACCGGCTGGTGGATCGCGTACCCGGACGGCAGTTACCTGGTAAACGGCTGGTATCAGTCGCCGGAATCCGGACTCTGGTACTACATGGGCGCGGACGGCTATATGCTGGAGAACCAGTGGCTGTGCGATCCGGGAAGCGGCCTGTGGTACTATCTGGGAAGCGGCGGAGCGATGCTGACGAGTGCGTATACGCCGGATGGATACTGGGTCGGTGCGGACGGCGTGTGGGCGCAGTAAAGACTATGGGTGCAGTAAAAACCGCATAATAAAATGGATTTTAGAAAAGACGGTTTGTTTGGCCGGGAATTCGGATAGGATGTAAATAGGTTATGCTTAAAAGGGAGATGCCTGCTTTGAAAGGTTGGCATCTTCTTTTTTGGTAATGTGAGGGCTTGCCAGAAAAGTTTGTCATTTTCTTTTGGTAATAGGAAAAGCGCTCGCCCTAAAGGTTTGTCATCGCCTTTTAACCGTCTGAGGAATGAAGAAATCTCATAAAAAGATTGACAGAAAGCCGCGGGGGGGGTAATATGAAAGTGCGCCGGGAACACAGACGGAAAGGGGACGGCGGCGCAGAAAAACGGCCTTTTCCGGCAGATCAAAGGAGGGTAATAGGATGAGACGAGGCAAAATGCTGGCGGCGGCGGTGGTATCCGCGTGCCTGACGCTGGGAAGCGTGACGACAGGCTGGGCGGCCATGGAGTGGGATGAGATGGATATGTATAATGTTAGCGGCTATGAAAGCACAGTGATGAGCGCTACGGAGTATTTCACAGGTCAGGCGGACGATCAGGGCGAGATACTGATGCATCTTACGGAAATATCCTGGGACGGAGTCACTAAGAGTGAAAAAGACGAGTATGTCCCGGTCCTGTATCTTAATAAGGATGATACTATTTATCTGAAAAATCTTAAAGTGCAGACTTTATTTGGCTGGATGGATGTGAGCGAATTCTATCCTAATGTCGGTATTTACGGCGCCCTTCCGGAAGCAGACGGAAGCGTTCGGTGCTACTCCAGAAGATATATGGATGCTATGAACGGGATAGCGTTTGAGACAAGCGCGTTTGAGATTGGGCTTGATGGCCATTCAGAGGGTACAGCATGGGTCGCAGAGTCGCCTTATACGAAAGTGAAAGAAGCTGCGTTGGTCCAGGGGCATCAGCCGGAGGACTATGTATATTTGTTATATATATGGTCAGAGATTCCGACGGATTATATTTCGGCTCCCATGTGGCTGATTCGCTTCGCAGGGGAAAATTCTGCGGAGATGCCGGCAGATTCTGTGTTCTCTGCCACGCCGGCCGGTGCGTGGAAAAGCGACAGCAGGGGCTGGTGGATCGCGTATCCGGACGGCAGCTACCTGACTAACGGCTGGTATCAATCGCCGGAATCCGGGCTCTGGTACTACATGGGCGCGGACGGTTATATGCTGGAGAACCAGTGGCTGCAGGATCCGGGAAGCGGCCTGTGGTACTATCTGGGAAGCGGCGGAGCGATGCTGACGAACGCGTATACACCGGACGGATACTGGGTCGGTGCGGACGGCGTGTGGGCGCAGTAAAAAAGATTTTGGAAAAAGCGGTCTGTTTGGCCGGAAATTCAGATAGTATATAGTTTATGCTTATAAAGGGGGATGCCTGCCTTGAAGGGTCGGCATCTTCTTTTTTTGCAATGCGGAGGATATCTGCTCTATTTAAGGAAAGGTCTGCCATCCTCTTTTTAACCGTCTGAGGAATGAAGAAATCTCATAAAAAGATTGACAGAAAGCCGCGGGGGGGG
>CANQYH010000346.1 GCA_947628025.1 uncultured Lachnospiraceae bacterium
CTGATAGAAGCCGTCCTGCGGGACCTCCACCTGCCACTCGATCCACTGGCCGCTGTCGGACCAGTTGCTGCCGCCTACCGTATTGTAGCGGAGGCAGGTCGAATGATAGGGCAGCGTGTAGGGACTGGAGCGATCATAAACTGCATAAAGCTGCGACGAAGACTTTAACGCCGGCGTCTCGCCCTCGATCTGCAGGTAGTAATCCCCGGCCATATCCGCGCCGCTGTGGGCCGCCAGATATTCGCTGTAAGACGGAAGCTGTTCCTGGTACCATCTCACATAGCTTATAATGACCGGCTGGCCGTTGCTCTCCAGGGAAAGAGTGTGCTCGCCCGCCTCCAGACGGACCGAAACGCGGTCTTTCTTTCCCAGGCGGAACGGCTCCTCCATCCAGATCCCGGTCTCGGACTGCGACGGCCGGATCTCATCACCCGCCGCCGTTTTCTGGAAGCTCCCCGAATCCGTCCAGATCCTCGTCAGCGTCACCGCCGCTTCCGAATCCGTGATCTTCCGGCCGTCGACCAGGACGCCAAATTCCAGCTCCTGACCGTTTCCCTCCGGAGCCATGTAGCCGGCTCCCAGGTAATAGTCGCCGCTCTCCTCGATACGAAACGTCCATTCCGCGCTTCCGGAACCCTTTTCCAGAAGAATGGAATCTCCGTCTCCCAGGCCGCTCTCAGACGCAGACTGCGGATACGCCGCGTCTTTCGCCGTCAGAAAGAGGCCGCCCGGATCCTTGTACCGGTTTCCCTCCAGCACCCTGGAGGCGCTGTCCCGGTTGTAATCTTCCCCATGCGGAGCCAGCAGCGCGAAGAAGATGACAAGCACCAGCGCCGCTGCCAGAAAGATTCCTCCGGCCAGCTTGATTTTTTGCTTTTTCTCCATATTATCAGCCCTCCTGAGCCTTTTCTTATGTTAAAATCATTATACTAACATTTTACATTTTTTCAATATGTATTTTCCATGTTAAATCATTTTTGTAAGTTATGTAAAATATTCTGCCCATTTTTTGTTAATAATGCCCAATAAATCCGGGATATATTAAGCATATTTTTAGTTTCTACCCCAATCGCATCTTTTGTGTCTGTATTTTACATTATTATATGTAAATTTACATTTTTACATATTATTTTATACACATAAAAAATTCCCGCCCTTTTTAACCGCCGCTTCCGGGTTTCCGGGCCGCCGGATCCGCGAACCGACGGCCCGGAAACAGGATCACGCAGGAAAGAGCCCGCGCTTCTTTCTTCCAGCGCCAATACCCGCAGGCTGGCGGACGCCTTGCGGGAACTCCACGGCATCCGTACCGATGACTCGCAAAACAATAAAATGGAAAAAATCAGAAAATCAGAAAAACAGATCGTTCTATTTCGCTTCCCAAATCAAAGCCGCTGTATATCGCGTAAACAGCGACTACAGCGGCTTCACGCCTCCCGTACGATGAAAGGCGGGACTATTAATATGGAAACACTTCCGCTGCCGGAAAATCCCCGGCCATACGCGCAGAAAAAATCAGTCGGCGGCTTCCCCGCACGCCCTGCGCCAGAAATCCCGCACCGCCGCCCCGACGGTTCGGCGGTTCACCACCTGAAACGGCTGCCATTCCCTCGGAAACAGGGCCCGGTACTCCCCCCGCAGGAAGCGGTCGTCCAGCAAAAGGATGATCCCCTTGTCCTCCATCGTGCGGATCACCCGTCCCGCGGACTGCTGCACCTTGTTCATGCCCGGGTACTGGTACGCGTAATCGAATCCCTGCTTCCCCTGACGGTCAAAATAGGCTTTCAGAAGCTCCTGCTCCGTGCAGACCATCGGCAGACCGGTCCCCACGACGATCGCGCCGATCAGCCTCTCTTCTTTCAGATCGATCCCCTCCGCAAACATACCGCCCATGACGCAAAAGGCCGCCAGCGTGTCCGTCCGTTCCTCCTCGAACCGCCGCAGAAATTCCTCTTTCTGGGCCTCGTTCATACGGCTGTCCTGGCAGACGACGGTGATCCCCGCCGCAGGCTTTTCCTCCCACAGCTCCGCCACTTCGTTCAGATACGCATAGGACGGAAAGAATACCATATAATTTCCCTGCCTCGCCGACACCGTCTCCCGGATATAATCCGCCACTTTCTCATATTCCCGCCGGTTCCTGCGGGTATACCGACTGCTGACGTCGTCCGCCACCAGAAGCAGCCGGTTCTCCTTGGGGAACGGGGATTCCGCGTAAACCGCATAATCCTCCAGGTTACCGCTCAGCAACTCCTTATAATAGTTTACAGGCAGCAGCGTAGCGGAAAAAAACACCGTGCTGCGGCCTTTTTCCAGACATTCTTTCAGATGTCCGGCCGGATTCATGCAAAAGAGCCGGACCATGAAACGCCCGTCCTCCAACAGTTCCGAATAGATCGTATAGGCGTCGTCCAGACTGTCGTGAACCGTCAAAAAATCCCGCAGTTCAAAATAAAAATCCAGGATCTGCTCCCGGTCCTCCAGCTGCCGGTTCTCCTCCAGATAATTCTCCATCTCGCCATAGAGGGACTGCAAAAGCGCCGCCAGAGGGTTCACATTGTCCCGCACCAGATAAACGCCGCTCTCCCGCTTCATCTCCAGCAACAGCCGGTTGGTCCTATCCAAAAGCTTCGCCAGCTTCGGGTTCTTCCCCTGCAAAAGCTTTTTCACCAGCAGCACGTCTTCCTTATAAACCGCGGCGCTGTACATCTCCCGGGCCCTGGAAACCAGGTTATGGGCTTCGTCTACCAAAAACAAGTAATCGCCCGAAACTCCCTCCGAAAAATACCGTTTCAGCCGCACGTTGGGATCGAACACATAATTGTAATCGCAGATCACCGCGTCCACCCAGCTGCTGACGTCCAGGCAGAACTCAAACGGACAGACCCGGTATTCCTCCGCATAGCGCAGAAGCACCTCCCGCGTGATGCCGGTCTCCCTGTGGATCACCTCATTCACCGCGTCGTTGACGCGGTCAAAATGGCCCTTCGCCCGCGGACAATCCTCCGGGTTGCAGGATGGCTTTTCCAATACGCACATCTTTTCTTTCGCCGTGACCGTCACGGATTTCAGATACATT
>CANQYH010000347.1 GCA_947628025.1 uncultured Lachnospiraceae bacterium
CCTTGCCTGCGTCCTCCTCCGTGACGCGGCGCACATGGGTCGTGTGCGTCTGGTAGGCCAATACCATCCGCTCTTTCTCCACTCCCAGCGCCTCCGCCATCCGCCTGTAATTTTCCATCACATGCTCCGGACGGTCCCCGGTCGTGAACGTAAAGCTCATCGCCGCGAACCGGCCCTCGCTGACGCCGCCCAGACGCGTGGAAAAGGCGTGGCTCACCAGGCCGGTCTCCTCAAGAAGCGGGAAAGACAGGTACGGCGTCTCCCCCGCCCAGACCGTGCGCGGAACGCCCCGGCCGTTTTTATAGTTCCATGGAATCTGCATCGTCTGCATGTTTCTTCCTCCCGGCTTTTTCATTCCGCAGGTTTTCCCTGCAAATCTTATGACTGTATTATACGGATGGAAAGAGCGGGTGTCAATCTTATCCCGCCAGCACATCCTTAAACTGGGCGCAGTAAAGCTGGTAATACGCGCCTTTCTTTCGCAGAAGCTCCTCATGGGTCCCGGTCTCCAGGATCTGCTGGCCGTCCACGTAGAAGATCCGGTCCGCCCTGCGGATCGTGGACAGGCGGTGCGCGATGACGAACGAGGTCCTGCCCGCCAAAAGGGCCTGAATCCCGTTCTGGACCATGATCTCCGTGCGGGTATCGATGCTGGAGGTCGCCTCATCCAGGATCAGGATACGGGGTTTCGCGATCAGGGTCCTGGCGAACGCCACCAGCTGCCGCTGGCCCACCGACAGGCCGCTACCGCCCTGGACCTGCGTATCGTAGCCTTTCTCCAGCTTCATGATAAAATCGTGAGCGCCCACGGTCCTGGCCGCCCATTCCACTTCCTCGTCGCTGGCGTCCAGCTTGCCGTAGCGGATGTTGTCGGCGATGGTCCCGGAAAAAAGATAATTCTCCTGGGTCATGATCCCCATCTGGCTCCGCAGGCTCTGAAGCGTCACGGTTTGAATGGGGCGTCCGTCCACGCGGACCTCCCCGGCGGTCACATCGTAAAAGCGGCTGATCAGATTGATGATCGTGGTCTTGCCGGCTCCCGTGGGCCCGACCAGGGCGATCGTCTCCCCCGGCCGGATATGAAAGCTGATGTCCCGGATCACATCCCGCTCCGGCTCGTCCGGATAGGCAAAGCTCACATGATCAAATTCCACCTCGCCCCGGACCGGCGGCAGCTGCTCCGCGTCCGGCCGGTCCTGCATCTCCGGCTCCGTATCCAGGATCTCGAAAATGCGCTCCGCGCCGGAAATATTGTTGACGACCCGGTTGTAAAGATTGGCCAGGTTGCGGATCGGGCTCCAGAACATGCTCAGATAGGTGGCGAAGGCCATGAAGGTCCCTACATCCGCGCCGCCCATTCCCAGCAGGCGTACGCCGATCAGATACAGCAGGAAGCTTCCCAGACCCCAAGTCAGGTCGATCGTAGGACCGAACGCGTCCGCCAGCTGCACGGCCCGGACAAACGCGTGTTCATGCTCATCCAGGATCCGGCCAAAGGTTTCCTCCGATTCTTTTTCCGCGCAGAAGCTCTGCACCACCCGGATACCGGAAAAATTCTCGTGGGAATAGGCGCTGATGTTGGCGTTTTTCATCCGCACCGTCATCCAGCGGCTGTTTCCCAGGACCATCACCACATACATACCGGCTGCCAGGACCGGCATCGTGGCGATGGCAGACAGGGCCAGCGGCGGACTTTTGACCAGCATGATCGCAACGACCGCGATCACCGTGATCAGGTCCGGGATCAGCGTCGTCACGCTGTCCGACATCATATCTTTCAGCGAGTTCACGTCCCGGATGATCCGGGACAGGATCTTTCCCGTCGGCCTGCCGTCGAAAAACTGCAGCCCCAGGCTCTGGATATGGATGTAAAGCTGTTCGCGGATCTTCAGCACGATCTCATTGGAGACCTCTTCCATCAGGACCATGCGGACCTTTACGCCCGCCAGCCAGACGATATTCAAAACCAGGGCCAGGACGCCCAGCCGGAGCAGTCCCTCCACGTCGCCGCCCGCCACATGGACGTTGATGGCCCGCTCGATCAGAAGCGGATTGACCAGCGCGATCACGACCGTGACCGCCATGATCAAAAATACGAGCGCAACTTTCTTTTTGTATGCGAACAGGTACCGGTACAGACGGGCCAGGGTCTCCCGCTTCGGCACGCTGCGCCGCGCTTCATCTTCCTTAAACGTATTTACAGACATAGCATCAGATCCTCCGGTTTTTCATACTGCGCCACAAATGTGTCATAATAGCGGCCTTTCAGGGCCATCAGGCTGTCATGGTTTCCCCGCTCCACAACGCGCCCGTCTTCCAGGATCAGGATCTCGTCGGCATGGCGCACCGCCGAGATCCGGTGGGCGATCACGATCTTCGTAACGCCTTTCAGCCGGTTCAGCTCCTGCTGCAGTTCGTGCTCCGTTTCCATATCCAGCGCCGAGGTAGGATCGTCCAGAAACAGGACCGGCGCCTGCTTGGCCAGGGCCCTGGCGATGCTCAGCCTCTGCTTCTGCCCGCCGGACAGGCCCACGCCCCGCTCTCCGATGACCGTCTCGTCCCCATCGGGCAGCTTCCCGACAAACTCCGCGGCCGACGCTTTCCGAAGCGATTCCTCCAAAAGCTCCTGACTTATCCTGCCCCGGCTGCCGGTCCGCACATTCTCGGCGATGGTGTCTGAAAAAAGGAACACTTCCTGCGTCACAGCCGAAATATTCCGCCGCAGGCAGTCCAGGGTCAGCTTGCGGATGTCCCTGCCGTCCAGCAGGACCGCTCCCTCGCTCACGTCATAAAAACGCTCCGCCAGATTCAGGATCGTAGACTTGCCGGAACCGGTAACGCCCATGATCCCCAGGGTCCTGCCCGCCTCCACATGGAAGCTCACATCCTCCAGGATCGTCTGCCCCTGGAGCTTTAAGCCCACATGGGAAAAGATCAAATCCCCGCGCACGACCGGCAGATCCTCCGCATCCTCCGCGGAAACGATCTCCGGCTTTTCCTCCAGGATCCGCTCGATCTTCTTATAGGAAGCCACGGCGGCGGCCATGGCGTTGGTCACCCAGCCCAGGATCTCCATGGG
>CANQYH010000348.1 GCA_947628025.1 uncultured Lachnospiraceae bacterium
ACCAGACCGTCAACGATGGCGAGCCGGTCATGGCTCCGGTTTTCGGCATGGTGCATACGGACTCCCAGATGGCGGTCCTGGGCATCATCGAGGACGGCGCGGAGGACGCCAGGATCATGGCGTATCCCAACGGCGCGATCACCAATTACAACTGGATCACGCCCCGTTTCACCATGAGGCGGATCTACACCCAGCTTCTGAGCAAGGCGGCCACCGCTTCCGTCAGGCTGCAGGAAAGCAACCATTCCTCCTGCGACCTGCGGATGAAGTATATCTTCCTCAGCGGCGAGGACGCGGACTACGCGGGCATGGCGGTCAAGTACCGCGAGTACCTGATGAATGAGAAAGGGCTGGGCCAGAAAGATACTTCCTTTAAGATCAAGCTGGATTTCCTGGGGTCCGACCGTGAGAACGGCGTCATCGGCAAAAAGGCCGTGACCATGACGACGACGGACAATATCCGCGACATCTACGACGACCTGGCTTCCAGCGGCGTCACGAGCATCACCAGCGTCTACAAGGGCTGGCAGAAGGGCGGCATCTGGAGCATGCCGGTCACGAAATACAAGGCGGACAGCTCCATCGGCGGCACCCACGATCTGACGAAGCTGACGGAGGAGGCCGCCGCCAAGGGCATCGACTTCTATCTGTACCAGGACGCCCTGCGCGCCAACCCGGACACCGTGAACACCACGTTCAACGTGATCAAGAAGCTGAACGAGAGCGTTTACGAGGAGGATACCTACAAGGAGATCTACGAGTATTTCAATTATCAGACTCCGGACAAAGCCGTGGAGCGGATGAACGCGGCCCTGGCTTCCTATAAAAAGAGCGGCATCAGCAAGCTGGCGCTGACCGGCATCACCAACCATCTGTTCAGCTACAACTATAACAGCAAGCTGTATAACCGGACCGACACGCTGAATGTGTTCGAGCCGGCGCTGACGGCGGCCGCGGACAGTATGGACCTGATGATGGAGCAGCCGATCTCCGAATACTGGAGCCTGGCGGACGCGATCATGGGTATGCCGGTGAATACCTCCAACTACATTTTCACCGACGAGGAAGTGCCGTTCTTGTCCATCGCCCTGAAAGGCCTGATCCCGATGTACGCGGATTACACCAATTTCGAGGCGAACCGCAGCGAGTTCTTCCTGGAGCTGGTGGAGACGGGCATTTATCCCTCGTTCTATCTGACCTGGGAGGATCCGGTGGATCTTTTGTATACCAATTCCTCCGACCTGTATACGTCCAAGTATTCGGTCTATAAGAGCGAGATCGTGGACGATTACGAGCGGCTGAAAGAGGTCAACGACGCCGTGAACGGTGCGGTCATCACGGACCACGAGAAGACGGCGGACGGACTGGCGGTCGTCACATATTCCAACGGAGTCAGGATCTATGTCAACCACAGCGATCAGGCTGTCCAGTATGACGGCATTACCATCGACGGTATGTCTTATAAGGTAGGTGAGGTCGGATGAGTGAGAATGTAAAAAAGGAAAAAGCCCCGAAAGCCCCCAAGGCTGAGACGGCCAAAAGGAGACGGCTGTCCCTGAAACAGAGGGAGAACATGATGGGGTACATCTTCATACTGCCCTGGATCATCGGCACGGCGATCTTCGTGATCCGCCCGCTGGCGCAGTCGTTCCATTTCGCGCTGAGCAACGTAAGGATGACCCCCATGGGCAGACAGGTCACGCCCGTCGGGATACTGAATTTCACCCAGATCCTGCAGGAGGACGTCACGTTCCCGACGGAGCTGGTCGCCTACCTGATGAGAACCGTGCTGGCGACCCCGGTCATCGTGGTGTTCGCGCTGATCATCGCGCTGCTTTTGAACAGCAAGATCAAAGGGAAAGGCTTCTTCCGGCTGATCTTCTTCCTCCCCGTGATCATCGCGTCCGGGCCTGTGATGGAGCAGCTGGTCAGCCAGGGCGCCGGTTCCATCCCGTCCATGAATACTTCGGCGATCAGCAGCCTGATCGGGTTCCTGCCGGATTTCCTGGAAGACGCGATCATGGGGCTGTTTGAGAACATCGTCATGTACCTGTGGTATTCCGGCATCCAGATTTTGATCTTCCTGGCCGCCGTGCAGAAGATCGACACCTCCCTGTATGAGGCCGCCAAGATCGACGGCGGGTCCACCTGGGAGTGCTTCTGGAAGATCACGCTGCCGACCATCAAGAACATGACGCTGCTGAACGTGGTCTATACGATCATTTTCCTGTCCAACAACGAGCAGAACACGATCATTGAGACGATCAAGGACGCGATGTTCGGCACGACGGGAAGCAAGGGTTACGGATACGCCTCCGCCATGGCCTGGCTGTATGCGGTCATCGTAACGTTCCTGGTGCTGGTCTTCGCCGCGGCGCTGATGCTGAAGAAGGACGCCTACGCGAAGCAGGTGAAGAAAGCCAAACAGGAGATGCGGCATCAGGAGAAGCTGGCGAAGAAATTAAAGAGAAAGGGGATCCGGTATGCAAAGCAAGAAGCAAGACGGGCAGGCAAACCAATCAAAGCGCAGCGCTAAGGCGGCGGCTGTCCCGAAAAGAAGGATTGACAAGTACGCGGTCAAAAAATGGTTCTTCGGCTCCAAGGATACCCAGGGCGCCGGCAAGCTGATCGCGATCTATGGTCTGCTGATCTGCATCGGGTTCGTGTATATCTATCCGCTGCTCTACATGATCAGCAAGAGCTTCATGCAGCGCGCCGACCTGCTGGACAGCTCGGTCAACTGGATTCCCAGCGTGCTGTATGTGAAAAACTATATTGACGCTTTCACCAGCATGAATTTCGTGAAGACGCTCTGGCAGTCCATCGTGATCGCCGGCGTGCCGACGCTGGTGAACGTGGTGATGTGCGGCGTGATCGGCTACGGGTTCGCCCGGTACGATTTCCCGCTGAAGACCGTGATGATGGGGATCCTGATCTTCTCGTTCATCCTGCCGCCTCAGATCACGATGATGCCCAACTACCTGCTGTATAACGATTTGAAGATCCTGAACTCCCTGGCCGCGTTCATCGTGCCGTCTTTCCTGGGACAGGGGATCAAGTCGCAG
>CANQYH010000349.1 GCA_947628025.1 uncultured Lachnospiraceae bacterium
CATTTTCGCGGAGATCATACCGCTCTCCCTGGAGGAGATCTTTATCAGTGAAACGGAGGTGGCGGGATATGACATCAAAAAACTTGTGCTTTAAATTAATGAAAGAGGACCTGAAACGCCGTGTGTGGACCATCGCCTGGAGCATCCTGAGCATGCTGTTTGCGCTGGTGGTGCCGACGGCCCTCCTCTGCAGCGAGTTTTCCGGCCTGTCTCCGGACGCGTCCGCCTATTCGCGGACCAACGCGCTGGAGGATGTCCTGGTAAGCCTTCACAGCAATTATTTTGCGGTGGCGGCCCTGGTCGTGACGGCGGTACTCTGGGCGGTGTCCGGTTATCATTATCTGCACAACAGCCGCAAGACGGACTTTTACCACAGTCTGCCGGTGAAGCGCTGGCAGCTCTTCCTGTCGGTATACGTAAACGGGATTCTGGTACCGATGCTCTGCTATGTTGCGGCGATGGCCGCGGGGATCCTGTTCGCGCTGTCGGCAGGCATCCGTATGGCGGAGATCGGGAGCCTCCCATGGCGGAGCGTGCTGTTAAACGGGGCCTATTACAGCCTGATCTACACGACGGTGGTGATCGCAATGATGATGACCGGCCATGTGGTGGTGGCGCTTTTGGGCAGCGGCGTGTTCCTCGGCTATGGTCCGATGGTAATCTGTCTGTATGAATGGTACCAGGAACAGTTTTTCCATACTCTGTATGAGACGCCGGAACTGGCGGAGCGGTTCAGCAGGATGCTCCGGTTCTCTTCCCCTTTGGCCAATTATGTCTATGCGCTGGCGCGGTTTGAGGATGGAGAATGGAAATGGTACGGCGCGGTTTTGGTGATTCTGGCCGCGGCGGCCGCTGCGGTCCTGGCATACAGCCTGTACCGGCTGCGTCCCTCCGAAGCGGCGGGACGGGCCATGGCCTTTGAAAAAACGAAAGCCCCGATCCGGCTGCTGCTCACGTTTCCCATAGCGATCGTTTCGGGGATGTTCTTCTATTCCATCAGCGATGAAAAGCTGGGATGGATGATCTTCGGCGTCATATGCGGCGGCGTGCTGCTGCACTGCCTGATGGAGATCATTTATCATTTTGATTTCCGCAAATTGTTTACGGCCCGGTACCAGATGGTAGCCTGCATTGCGGCGGCGATCGTGACGGCTGCGGCCGGCTATTACGACCTGTACGGGTATGATTCCTGGCATCCGGAGGCAGGAGAGATCGAGGACGCGGCTATTTTTGGCGGCAATGAAGAATGGTGGATCGATTACGGCGGTCCGGAGTTTACAGAGAACCGGTACGGAACCGGTTATTACCGCTGGAATTCCTATGGGGCGGATCAGTACCGGTTTGACCATATGAAACTGACAGATACGTATCTGGCGGCGGAGCTGGCCGAATGGGGCGCACGCTGTGAGAAAGAGAACCGGTTTGAAACCGTGTATGAGGGCTCCTACAAAAGCTTTGTCATGTGCTTCCGGCTGACCAACGGCAAGGAAGTCTACCGCCGGTATTCGATCTGGATGAACGAAGAGACGGAAGAACTGGCGGAGCAGATCATAAACAGTTTGGAATACAAGCGGGGCATGTATCCGGTCATGAACTTGGAGCCGGAGGACGCGGCGGCCGTCTGTTTCGAACAGTTCGACGTGGGGACCGATATCCCTCTGAATCTGGCGGCCGGGGAAGCGGGCCGGCTTTTGGAAGCGTTCCAGAAAGACATGGAAGAGCTGACGGTTGAGGATCAGCGCGGCGAGATGCCCGTGGGAATGATCCAGTTCCGGGACCAGGCGTTTCAGGAGGCCGCGGAATATAATAAGACGACCGAAGATTACAGGCGGGTGCTGGACGGGGTCGGTTATTATCCGGTCTATCCGTCGTTTGAACGGACGCTGGCTCTCCTGGAAAAAGCAGGCGTGGAGCGGATCGTCCTGGACGAGAGCAATATTTTGAGTATTGAGATCTATTATTATTACGATAAGGACACGGCGGTCTCTTATACGTACCTGCCGGCGGCGGAAGCATCGGATGTACCGGCTGGGACAAGCGAGGTGCTTTGGGAAAGCAGTACAGGGCGTGTGATATACGATTCCCCGGAGGATATCCGTGCCCTGGCCCCCGGTCTTTACAACCGGCGGTATGCCAGCCGGAACCAGTATTACGACGGCGGCGCGGATGCCTGCGAGGTCAATGTGTCCGTGCAGGTAAGGCAAAGCGGCGTCCGTTGGGAAAACGGGAAACAGTACAGCGGCGAATGGACGGCGAACCTGGACTGCGGCATCGATCTGTCGAAGCTGGCTCCGGGGACCGCGCAGGCGTACGGGCTGCTGGGCGAGGACGAGTTCCACGCGGATTGACCGGACCGGTAAAACGTGAAATATGCGGCCGGGATCCTGTAACCTGAGATATGGACTTAATAAGTAAGAATAGGTTACAGGATACGGCCGCGTCCTGTGTCCGGCCGGAAAGGGAAAGATCCGGATGGGGGGCGAGATATCGCGGAAAATGCAGTTTTTTTGTGACCCCTGACCCCCGGATTTTGAGATTTTGATTGACAAAGCGGGACAAATCTGTTATATATAGGAGAAGCGGATGCAGTTTCATGGAAAGGGCATCGTGTAAAGGGCAGCAGGGGGTGGGATCGTACCGCCCCGGTTTTTTATAGCCATGCACTTTAAAAATGTGAAACTGTAAAGTATAGAAGCGCCGGTTACCGTTTAGAAGCAAACATTCGATGTACAAAGGCGTACTCGGGAGTTTGCCTTTTTGACGTTATTGGCGAAGCGTATGCTTCATCTGCGAGAGGATGGAAGAGAAAGAGAGGAGAGAAACTATGCGCAAGAGTAACAAGAGATGGCTGGCCCTGCTCCTGGCGGGAGCGATGGCAGCCGGCGTGACGGCCTGCGGCGGTAAGGATACGGGGGAGACCACCGGTTCCGGCAGCGGGGAAGCGGAGCGCAGCGTGTACAGGACCCTGTACGCCAGCGAGGTAACGACGCTGAACTACCTGACTACGGGCCTGACCAACAACTGGTCAGGCCCGTAGTCAGGTAGTTCAGCGT
>CANQYH010000350.1 GCA_947628025.1 uncultured Lachnospiraceae bacterium
CAGGAAAGTGTATGCCCGATTACTCAATGATCGAGCCCTTGTGTCAGGAATTAAATATTACGTTAGCAGAATTGCTTAATGGAGAAGAAGATGAAAAGAGTGTCCATACATACGATAGTCAGCAGATACTGAAAATGATGAAAGAAACACAAGACCTCAAAAATAAGAAACGGATGCTTATTGGCATTGTAGTATCCCTTTCCGGAATGGTTTTTCTTATCTATTCACAGTTAATTGGCGGAGCGGATATTCAGGAGATGCTTTCTGGTTTCGCACTTGGCATTTCTTTTCCTCTTATGTTACTGGGAATTATACTTATTATATGGTCAAAATGCAGGAAAAGTAAGGATTTATAAATGGTCAAAAAAAGAATTTTATTATTTTGGGGCATTGCATTTGCGCTGGCCGGTTTAATTTGTCTGGCTCTTTGTATTTTTCAAGATGGAAAAAATCAAATTTTGTTGAATGCAGGTTTGATGTGTAATTCAATCGCATTTGTAATAAATTGCATTGCAAATAGGAAGAAAAAATAAAGCAAAGTATCTGCCCGGGATAACCCGATGCCGGAAAATCCAAATCGGATAATCCAACAACGGAAGCTATGTGTCATTCAAAATTTCTCTAATCCAGCCGGTTTATAAATCTGTGGATTTTGAGATAGGAATGTTAAGCGGCAGAGGGTAAAAAGCTTGATCTATGTGACTTTACAGACGCAAAAATGGCAGGGGAAGGGTTTTGTCCATCCTCAAAAATGGGCTTTTATTGCGTAACAGGCAAAGAAAAAGACGGGCAAAAAACAATCACTTTCCACTCGTCTTTTTCTGTACCCTGTATGGCAGCTACCCTGTTTCCGTTTGTTGGTTGATACTGTTTTATGCGTAGCTATCTGGAGGCTCCTTTTTATTTTACCGTTTTCATGAAACGGCTGGCCGCTACGATCGCCGCTGTCAGCAAAAGCAGGGTCGCGGGCAGCGCCAGCAGAGCCGCAGGACTGTCGGTGAAGTAGCCGATCAAACCGGCCAGCAGGTAACCTGCGGCGGAGACGCCCGCCACGGTGAACGCGTAGGGGATCTGGGTCGTCACATGGTTGACGTGGTTGGAGTGCGCTCCGGCCGAGGCCATGATCGTGGTGTCGGAGATGGGGGAGCAGTGATCGCCGCAGACTGCTCCGGCCAGGCAGGCGGCGATGGCGATGACCAGCATCTCGTAGGAGTCCGTAAACACGTTGCAGACAATGGGGATCAGAATGGAGAAAGTTCCCCAGCTGGTGCCGGTGGAAAACGCCAGGAACACCGCCACGATGAAGATGATGCAGGGCAGGAAGATCTTGAGCGCTCCGGCGGAGGCGGCGACCAGGTCGTGGATATAGAGGTTCGCGCCCAGAAGACCGGTCATGCCGGACAGGTTCCAGGCCATGATCAGGATCAGCATCGGCGCGCACATGGAACGGAAGCCGGCGGGCAGGCAGTCCATAAATTCCTTAAAGGTGATTACGCGCCGCAGCATATAGAGGAAAAACGTGAAGATCAGCGTAATCAGGCTGCCGTAGACCAGACCCATGGCGGAGTTGGAATTGGCGAACGCGTCGATAAAACCGGCTCCCTCAAAGAAACCGCCGGTATAGACGATGCCCACGATGCAGGTGACGATCAGCACGGCGACCGGCAGCACCAGATCGATGACCTTGCCGTTGGAGGAGGGGATTTCGTCGTCAGCGTCCTGGAACGGGCGGTCGCTGGTGGTAAAGAGGTCGCCTTTGGCCGCGTTGTCCTCGTGCAGTTTCATGGGGCCGTAGTCCAGTTTCAGCGTCACGATCAGAAGCATCATCAGCAGGGTCCCCAGCGCGTAAAAATTATAGGGGATCGTCCGCAGAAACATTTCGAATCCATTGATGCCGGAATCCGCCGGAACGGAGTATGTAACCGCCGCGGCCCAGCTGGAGATCGGCGCGATGATGCAGATGGGGGCCGCCGTGGAATCAATCAGGTAAGCCAGCTTGGCGCGGGATACCTGGTGCCGGTCCGTGACGGGGCGGATGACGGAGCCGACGGTCATGCAGTTGAAGCCGTCGTCCACAAAGATCAGGACGCCCAGGGCGATGGCGGCCAGCTGCGCGCCTACTTTGGTTTTGATGTGTCCCGACGCCCAGCGTCCGAACGCCGCGGAGCCGCCGGCCTTGTTCATCAAGGCCACCAGAGCGGCCAGCAGCACGACGAAGACCAGGATGCTGGCGTTCTGCTGGGTGGCGATCTTATTGACCAGGCCGCCCTCTTCGTTATAAAGGATCGTCTGCAGCATCAGTCCGGGATTTCCGTTGGCGTAGAGCAGTCCGCCGGTCAGGATCCCCATGAAGAGGGAAAAGTAGACTTCTTTCGTGAGCAGAGCCAGGCTGATGGCTACCACCGGCGGAAGCAGGGACCAGATCGTCTGGTAAACATATGGGGTGTAAACTTCCATGATATTCTCTCCCTTGCGTATAGTTTTTATAGTATTATAGTATGAATTGAACGATTCTTCAAGAGGAATCTTTGCCGCTTCTTTCGGGCTTGCCGGCTTGCCGGTATGCCGTCCTGAAAAACTGCTTGACACGGGCGGATACGGATTTTATAGTTAAATGGGAACGTGCGTCGGCCGCGAAAGGTTCTCTGGAGCCTGGAGGAAGTATGGAACGACTTCACCAAATGAGAACGCGCGGTGGTCGCGAAAGGTTCTGGAGCATAGTTAAATGAGAACGCGCGGTGGTCGCGAAAGGTTCTGGAGCATAGTTAAATGAGAACGCGCGGGGGCTGCGAAAGGTTCTGGAGCATAGTTAAATGAGAACGCACGGGGGCTGCGAAAGGTTCTGGAGTATAGTTAAATGAGAATGCGCAGCGGCTGTGAAAGGCCTGGAGTATTAAATGAGAACGCGCGGCGGTAGCGAAAGGTTCTGGAAAGGATCACCGCGGGATAGGTCTGCGCGAGAAAATGAGAATTTATAGTAAGCGCCATAAATATTTTCTCTTTACAAGCACCTTAAAATACGATATAATGAGTTCGGAGGTGCATTA
>CANQYH010000351.1 GCA_947628025.1 uncultured Lachnospiraceae bacterium
CAGGTAAAACGCCGCCCGGTTAGTTTTCTTTTTGCTGTGTGCTTTCATGGGGCAGCCGGCCGCGCAGAAAGCGTTTTTTCAGTTCTGAAAACCGGAACGGGATCAAAGGATAGATATAACTCTTACCGGCCAGCGTCCTGTTGAAGGCGACGGCGCAGGCGGAGAGCAGGACGCCGGCAGCATAACCCCAGACGTCGAAGAATGCCGTCAGGATCAACAGGATCACCCGCATGAATTTCAGGGCGTAACCCAGTTCAAAGCTGGCCTGGGAATAGGTGGCGACGGTCACGAATGCCATATAGAGCATGGTTTCGCTGGAGAACCATCCGGAGCTGACCGCGTATTCGCCCAGCACGATACCGGCGATGACGCTCAGGGGCGTCGTCAGCATGGTCGGCGTGTTGATGGCCGCCAGGCGCAGGCCGTCGATGGCGAATTCCAGGATCAGGAGCTGGAAGATCAGCGGCACATAAGGATTTTCGGACAGCCGGATGAAATCCAGCCACGGCGGCAGTATCCGGGGATTTTGTAAAAGCAGCAGCCAGGTGGGCGTCAGCAGCAGCGCCAGGACGGAGGTCGTCATTCGGGACAGGCGCAGGTAGGTGCCGGTCACCGGCGGGAAATAGTAGTCGTCGGCTTCCTCGATGATGTCAAACACCGACGATGGCAGGATCATGGCGGCGGGAGAATTGTCTACCAGGATCGCCACGCTTCCTTCCAGGATCGACGCGGCCGCGGTGTCGGGCCGTTCCGAAAATTTGAATTTGGGGAAAGGGTTGTACCATTTGCTGGGATAGAGACATTCGGCCAGACTTTCCTGGTTCATGGTCAGGGCGTCCACCCGGATGGAGCGGAGCCTTTCTTGAATCAGTTTCAGCATGTCCTCGTCCACCCGGCCTTTCATGTAGCAGACGGCGATGTCCGTGCGGGAGCTTTCGCCGACGGTGAAGATTTCCATGGTCAGCTTGGGATCGCGGATACGGCGGCGGATCAGCGCCGTATTGAAGATCAGCGTCTCCACGAAACCGTCCCGGGAGCCGCGCATGACCTTGTCTTTCTCCGGTTCCGATACGCCGCGGGCCGGGTAAGCGCGGCAGTCGACGGTCAGACAGGAGGTATACCCGTCGATGAAAAAGCAGGAAATACCCATTAGAAGCTGGGCGATCACATCGTTTTCCCGGTCCAGCAGGCCGATCTCGCCATAGGGGATATACCGCTTGGAAAACGCGTGGGCGTCTGCCGGCATATCCTCCGGCCGGATGCCCTCCCAGACCTGTAAAAGCTTCAGCAGGACGTCGTCCTTGGTAAAACCGTCTACGAAATAGACGCAGGCCTGGCGGCCGCCGATGGTTAGCACCCGGTACACGACGTCGAAATTCTTTTCCACGTCCAGCTTCTGGTTGAAGAGCTGGATATTATCTTCCACTTTGGCTGAAAAGCTCATGTTTGTTCTCCTCGTATGATATCGGTTCAGGAGAGAAGTATGCGCAGAAATCCGGATCCTATACCGGGCTTCTGACAGCAGGATCGTCTATCCTGCTGCAGTCAGACAAAAACGCGGCATAAAATATTTTGGGAAAACGTCAGGAAACATAAAAATCGTCATGAATATACACGATATACAAATAATTTGTGCGGAAATTTAAAAAATTTACTTGACAATTTTGCAAAAATATGATACAGTATGTATCGTGAGAAGCACAATGGGGTGCCTTGCAAATACATTTTGGTAGGGGTAACCAAGATGGCAGCTTTATGATGTGACGGTAATAGAACGTGACGAGGGGAAACTGTTTTCTGTTGGGGGAAAACAGTTTCTTCTCGTTTACGGCCCCGACGGGCCGCGGCACGGTTAGGACTGCTCAAAACAAAGCTCCGTTTGTAAATGCTTAAACCAACTGCGGCGGTGAAAAAGTTCCCGAGAAAGGGAGGAGCCGGCAATCCTTTCGAACTGCCGGCAGATTATGAAAAAAATTTATCTAAATGTCATTTTGTGCAGCTTTCCTGCTTGCTGAATTCAGTATAGAAGATAAATATGAAAAGAATTTGGCAATCCTGTAAAAAATTTTTAAACAATTTATGAACGTGAATAATTTGCCAGGAGCGCCTGTTTCAGGTCCCACAGCGGCATGGACAGGTCCACATGGATGCGGTGCGGGAATTTGAAGCGCAGGGATTCTTCCCACAGCGTAGCCAGTTCCTGTTTGCAGTAGTCGCGGATCTCCATGACCTTGGGCGAGGTATAGACGCATTCTCCTTTCAGGAACACAGGCTTCATCAGTTCCCGCATCGTATAGCTGCCGGGTTCCAGGCGGGTCCGTTTCCAGGTCTCGATGGGGTCGAAGAGCAGCAGCGAGTCGTTCTCATCGTATTCTTCGCCTACGAGGCAGATCAGGTCCGCGACGATCTTTCCCGTCTTTTTGTCGTAGATGCGGCGGATGGTCTTATTGCCAGGGTTCGTGATCTTCTCTGTGTTTTCCGACAGCTTGATCTTGGAAATGAATTCGCCTTTTTCGCCGTCCCAGATGGCGGCCAGCTTGTAGACGCCGCCGAACGAGGGGCAATCCTTGGAGGTGATCAGGTTGGTGCCGACCCCCCAGGAGGTGATGGCGGCGCCCTGCAGTTTCAGGCTGTCGATCAGGTATTCGTCCAGGTCGTTGGAGGCGGAAATGACAGCGTCCGGGAAACCGGCCGCATCCAGCATCTTCCGCGCTTCCTTGGAAAGATAGGCCAGGTCGCCGCTGTCCAGGCGGATGCCGTAAAACGTCAGAGGAATACCGGCCTTTCGCATTTCGGTGAAGACCTGGATCGCGTGAGGAATGCCGGATTTCAGCGTGTCGTAGGTATCGACCAGCAGGATGCAGGCCGTCGGATAGAGTTTGGCGTAGGTGCGGAACGCCGTCAGCTCATCGGGAAAGCTCATGACCCAGCTGTGAGCGTGGGTGCCGCGCACCGGCACGTCGAACATCTGTCCGGCCAGCACGTTGGAGGTAGCGA
>CANQYH010000352.1 GCA_947628025.1 uncultured Lachnospiraceae bacterium
CTGGAGCAGTATACGAGGCCGCTCAATGGATTGCGGAGCGCGTTGGAGGCTCCCGGCCGGGCCGTTTTCTTTTGCTGCCGGATATCCTGGGCGCGGTCATAAAGTTCTTCCGGTATCAGCGGGTCGAAGCGGCCGCGGACTTTGGGGCAGTCGTCGTTCTTGGCACGGCTTTTGACGATGGAGCCGTCAACCATGCTCTTTTTTTCCGCACGCCAGCTCCATCGCTGATAACCGGCGTAGGCGGGGTTCCGCAGGATATCCATAATACTGGCCGCGGACCAGTCCCCGCCGGTTCTGGAGGGAACGCCCAGGGAGTTCAGCCGGTCGCGGATCTGGTAGGAACCCATGCGCCGGCGGCTGCCGTCGGGCAGCAGCTCCCCGTCTGTATAGAGACGGAAGATGTCCCGGACGACGGAGGCTTCTTCTTCGACCGGCTCCAACGTGTAGCCTTTATCCCCTTTATGTTTCACTTTTTCATAGCCGTAGGGAGCGGTCCCCGCGATGTACCAGCCGTCGCGGAAAGCGGCGATCCGGCCGGTCTGGATGCGCCGGGTGATCGCCTTGTACTCCCTGCGGGACATGAATAGACTGAATTCGAAATATTCTTCATCGAATTCATTGTTGGGATCGTAGGTCTTTACGGGGGTGATGATTTTCGTCCCGCTGAACTTGAACGCCTCGGCGACGGTCCCCTGGTCCTTGGTGTCGCCGCGGGCCAGACGTTCCACCTCCATTACCATGACGGCGTCCCAGCGCCCCTGCATGACTTCCAGAAGAAGCTGCTGCATCTTTGGCCGTGCGGCAATGGTTTCGCCGGATACGAGCTCTTTATAGACCGCGCCGACGGTCAGATCCATCTTCGCGGCCAGCGCGGTCAGGATGCCCTCATGGCGGGCCAGGGTCTCCCCCTCGCCGCGGGCCTCCGCTTCCCGGTCGGCCCGGCTTTTGCGTAAGTACATGGCGATCATGTGACGTCACCTCCATGGAAATAGTATATGCGGAGTTAAACAAAGCAGCGCCTTACTTTCTCGAAAGGGGGACGCTGCTTTTTTGATCCGTATATCAAGTAAGGTTTAGGCATTTTGGGCGCCTCCTACTCTGGCAAAATCCTAGATGATGGATGAATTATTCTTAGCGTATCGTTTTAATTTCAGTATCTCGTCTTCTGAAAATCCAAAGGATTTCTTTATTGTCTCTCCCGGCAGGACCATGTCAAGGAAATCGAAGCCCTTGTCATTGGGGCGTTCGAAATGGATGTTTACGGTATCATACAGATCTCCCGTGATGATCCCGCTGTAAGTCATTACGATATTATTTACGGTAGAATAGTAGTGCATGGGTGATTCTCCTCATATTATCTAACAATAATAGTTGATCTCGCCAAAAGTAGTAAGCCATTGTTGCGCAATTGTTTCATGCTGGGCTTCAATAATATCGATGATAGTCCTTAACACTCGTCTGGGGACCTTTGAATTGTTGTTACATAAAAGGCACCTGCCGGCCCGGGTAATCCATATTTTTGTCGCGTTGGAAGAGGGTATACCCTCGGATACATGGACATGCAGAGGTTCCAAAGGGTTTCCCTCATTTACCCAGAAATAAATGGTATACGGTCCGATCCTAAAAATTTGCGGCATCACGTACCTCCGTTTCAAGTCCTCCCTCATGCGCAAGACGGATGATCACATGTGCGACGGATTCGATCAGGGCCTGAAAACGATCAATCTCTTCCTGAGAGAAGCCGTTGATATCTTCCCAGGAGTAAGAGGGAAGATAGCAGACAGCAGAATGGAAACCGCCGAAAACCGGTGTTTCAATAACAACTTTCACTTGCTCCTGACCATCTTTATCCAGTGGTTCAGAGTGGACGATTTCTGTATTATCATTTAATGTCATAAATGGGTAAAGCATAGAGGTTCTCCTCCTTTCATTTGAACTTTTTGTATTATACTGAAAAAGGGTAAAGTGTCTTAGACTTCGATCAATACGGCGCGTTCATTGTCTTGAATCTGGACATCGCGCAACTGGGACGGAGCCGGAATATCTTCCCCATCCTCTTCCAATCCGAACAGGACGCAGCCGAGAAGTTCACGCGCTGAAAGTAACGCATCGTTGTCATTTTCGCCGCTGGTGGCGCAGTCCAGATCGGGAAAGACCACGGCAATCTCCTGGTCAGATTCATAGGTGAAGACTGCCGGATAAACATAGCGGTCTGCTTTCTTTTTCATAATCAGAGTTGTATTCCTTTCTCATTTTCTTATACAGCGATCATAAGCTGCATCCTGTAAGGGGTATTTCATCTGCAGAATACTCGTAACTATGGTTATACATATATTCCGGGGCACAGTCGATCTCGCCATCCTGCCAGGTGACTATACCGTGATCAAGGCAGGCGGATCGGAACACGACGGGATCCTCCAGCGGTTCATACACCGGTCCATGAAGAGATGTGGCGTCAAATAACCTGCGTTCCCCAGTCGTAAATGTGAGAATCATCATCATATCGTCAAGAACCTGTACGGAAGCGATCCGCATGGGGCCATCCGGCTTTCCGCCGTATACCATTCCGTTAGAAATAAACATGGAAACTCTCCTTTCTGGATAATATCCGTTTACAGTGGCGGGATTTTGTCAAAATGTTCATTTCTTACAGCCTTATTCCAGGCAGCGTAAAGTTCGTCTTCATGGATGGCCATCCATCCAGAAACCATTCGGTACTGCTTAAGAGGAATACGGCCCTCCAAAACTTCTCCGTCCAATGCAATGCTTGATTCGCAGTCCCCATAATAGACATGGACATGAGGCTTATGATGTTTGTCGTTATCATTGAAAATCATCTTAATAACAATTCCGTAAAATCTGCTGATCTCTGGCATAAGAGCCTCCTTTTATAAGTTGATAACTTCTCGGAATCTTCAGCCCTGATTCTATAAGGCTTTCGGACCCCTATCTCAAAAAAATCACCCACTTTTT
>CANQYH010000353.1 GCA_947628025.1 uncultured Lachnospiraceae bacterium
AAGGCGCCCGATCAGATAATGGGACCGGCGGCACGCCCGCGGGGACCGGGAGAGACATCCGGACCGATGGCGGGGCTGTGGGAGACGGGAATGCCTCTGCGGAGAACGCTGACATACCGGCGGGAACCGGCAGCGATGCTCAGTCCGGCGGCACGCCCGCGGAAAAAGCCGGCGGCCGGAAACTATCCCGGCTGCCCTGGCGGAGGAAAGACAGGAAGATCAGCCGCAGCCCTGAACAGGCGGCGGGCACAGTGCAGAACAACGGATCGGAGGAAGAAAAGAGATGAAACGGATTTGGAAGCAGACATTGCTGTTTTTGACGGCGGCCGTCCTGGCCCTGGGGATCCTGGCGGTTCCGGCCGGGGCTTCGTGGCACGACACCGTCGATAATTACATCATCACGCAGACCAGTGTGTCGAAAGGGAAAATCGGCAAGAACATGACGGTCAGTTTCCGGGTCACTCCGGACAACGAGAGCAAGTGGGAGGATGTGTACGTCCGCTTCAGCGAGCCCAGATATTACGTAGGACCCGGAGATGAGGAAGAGATGTTCCCGTTCGAGGGCATCAGCTCGACGTTCGATGAAAAATACATCGGCACGGTGACGAAGAACGGCAAGGCGACCTCCCTGACCGCAAAGCTGCGCGAGGACCTGTCGCCGGGCTACTACGGCGTGCAGATCGAGGTCCGCTATAAGGACGGCGATTACGAGGGGCAGGACAGCGAGTGGGTCAATATCTACGTTTCCGCCGCGGGCAGCGGGACCGATGAGCCGGAGCCGGTGGAGAAACAGGTGAATTTCGTCCTCGGCGAGGGCGGCACGACTCCGTCGGGCAATTATCCCGATCCCATGGATTTTACCGTGAACATGCGCAACGCCGGTCTGTCCGACGCCCGCGACGTAACGGTGCAGATGGCGCTGAGCAAGAGCAGCACGGAGTTTCCCTTTGTGATCAGCGAGGGCAACTACGACCGCGCTTTTGAACTCATCGGCGCGGGAGAGACCGTGCAGATCGGTTATAACATGAACATCCGCGAGGACGCGCCCAGCGGCGACTACGAGATCAAGGTGAACATCACGTACCGTGATTCCGCCGCCGGCAGCCTCCAGACCCAGGAGCGCTCTTTCTGGGTACATATCAAAAACGAAGAGATGGACAAGAAAAACGAGGAGCCGACGGAGCCCGCGGAGGAGCCGACCGGCAAGGTCCTTTTCACCCTCGGCGAGTCCCAGGGAACTCCCTACGGCATCTATCCGAACGTCATGAATTATTCCATCAATATGCGCAACGCCGGTCTGGCCGACGCCTACGACGTGACCGTGAAGATGGTCCTGGACCGAAGCAGCGACGTGTTCCCGTTTGAGATCAACGACGGCAGCTACGACCGGATGTTCGGGACGGTAGCGGTCGGAGAGACGGTGCAGCTGCCCTACAGCATGGCGATCCGCGAGGATGTCTACAGCGGGTATTATTCTTTGAATTTTAAGATCTCCTACCGGGAGAAAGAGGACGGCGACCTTTTAAGCCAGGACGCCACGTTCTGGGTGAAGATCAAGAACAAGGAGCACGAGGAAGAAGAGGCCCCCGGCGGCACCGACGCCAATTCCCGGTCGGTGGCCAGGGTTCTGGTGGACAGCTATGAGACGGTTCCGGAGAAGATCATCGCCGGCGAGGAGTTCCAGCTGATCGTGCGGATGAAGAACGCTTCCGACGACATCGAGGCCAGCAATATCCTGCTGGATCTGTCCTCGGATACCGCCGGCAGCGGCGGGGCCGTATTTACGACCGCGTCCGGCGCTTCCTCCTATGTGATCAATCATCTGGCCCCCGGCGAGGTCTATGAACTGGTTCTGGATATGCAGGCCCTGGCGGGCGTCGATCAGCGCACCTACAGCCTGACGTTCCAGGAGACTTACGACAGCCCGGAGTATAAGAACGCGAAAGCGGAGATCAAGATCAATATCCCGGTCTTCCAGATCGCCCGCATGAATACCGGCACCATCGACGTGATGCCCTCGGACATCAACGTGGGTTCCGAGTCCAACATCATGTTCACGATCAATAACACCGGCAAGGTGCGCCTCTACAATGTGAACGTGGCCTTTGAGGCGGATTCCATCGTCCGCAGCGAGACGTACGTGGGCAACATCGAGCCCGGCCAGTCCGGCAATGTGGACGCGATGGTCCAGGGCGCCGCGCCGACCATGGACGACGGCAAGGTGAAGATCATCATCACCTATGAGGACGAGTACGGCGATCTGCAGGAACCGGTGGAGAAAGAACTGACCCTTTATGTCAGTGAACCGTATTTTGAAGAACCGGGCGGCTACGTCGAGGTGGGCGGATTTGAGATGGAGCCGGAGATGGAACTCACGCCGGTACAGAAGATCCGTCAGCTGCTCCAGCAGTATCTGCTATACATTGTTCCGGCGGCGGTGATCGTCGTGCTGGTCATTGTGATCGCTCTGAAAAGCTGGAAAAAGAGGAAAAGGGCGTCCCAGGGTGATCCGGAAGAAACAGAGGATATCTGACGATGAGATTTTTGGATCTGCTCGGAATGAGCGTAAATAATTTAAAGAGAAGAAAGATGCGGACATTCCTGACCGTGCTGGGCGTGATCATCGGAACGGCCTCGGTAGTCATCATGGTCTCTCTGGGCATCGGGCTCAACGAGCTGATGCTGGAGCAGTATTCCTCCTACGGCGATATGACGGCCGTCACGATCTACAAATCGTATTACGGCAACGACATTACCGAGGATGATTTCATCACCGACGAGACGCTGGAGGAGTTCAGAAAGCTGGACCATGTAAAAAGTGTGACGCCGATGCTGAGTACGAGTGTGATCCTCAAGCAGGGGGCCTATTATACGGACGCTTCGGTCAGACAAAGCGCCGCCGCGCGTATTTTCTTAATCTTCAAAGTCAGCGCCCTCCTTTCCGCCC
>CANQYH010000354.1 GCA_947628025.1 uncultured Lachnospiraceae bacterium
ACTTCCCTCCTTAACTAATACGTTAATTCATCGGTACTCACATATCCCCGCACGCATCCCGCTCCCGGCGATCCGCCGTGCGCTGTGGCATAAAATGTGTCCATGCCCGGTCAGTATCTATTTTTCCCTGCAACCAACAGGTACAATATCACAAATCCGGGAGTCCTTACATTCTATAACTTACTGTGGTACACTTTGCTGCTTCAGCCGGTTACTTCTTGGCTTTCGGTCTCTTGGCGCCGTACTTGGAACGGGCCTGCTTACGGTTGGCCACGCCTGCGGTATCCAGAGTGCCGCGGATGATGTGGTACCTGGTACCAGGCAGGTCCTTGACACGGCCGCCGCGGATCAGGACAACGCTGTGCTCCTGAAGGTTGTGGCCCTCGCCGGGAATATAGCTGGTAACCTCGATACCGTTGGAAAGACGTACCCTGGCGATCTTTCTCAGAGCGGAGTTCGGCTTCCTCGGGGTCGTCGTCTTAACAGATGTGCACACGCCTCTCTTCTGCGGAGAAGAGATATTGGTGGAACGCTTCTGCAAAGAGTTGTAACCTTTCTGTAATGCCGGGGCCGTAGACTTCTTCGCGCTCGTCTGCCTTCCTTTCCTCACTAACTGGTTAAATGTTGGCATTCACTTTCACCTCCTGTGATATTGTCTGTGGTTGCTGTATATCAGCTTTTGGCGCGCAAAAACAACGCCGTGTTTTCGCACGCCTCACTATTATAACAGATTCCAAAAATATGTCAAGGAATTTTTCCGCGCATTTTCTCATGATTTCTCATGATTTCTCATGATTTTTCATGGATCCGCGCGGAATTTTAGGATCATGCGCCGCCGTCCGCCCGGCCGTTCATCGATGCGGCGGCGCTTCTCACGGCCTGCGCACCCCGCGCGCGTTTTTCTCCACCAGGGTACGGGCCACCATGATCTGATGCCCGCACCCCAGGCATTTCAGCCGGAAATCCGCGCCGACGCGCAGAATCTCCCACTCGTGACTGCCGCAGGGATGGGGCTTTTTCAATTTTACGATATCTCCGACCTCATACTGCATGACAGATTCCTCCGCTCCGCGCTTTCTATAAATACTCCCGGAACACTTCGCCGATCGGCTCGTTGATCACCAGATCCGCGCGAGCGTCGCGGGTCGTAGCCGATTTATTGATCAGCACCAGTTTATTGCCCTGATAATAATCGATCAGCCCGGCCGCCGGATAAACCGTCAGCGAAGTCCCGCCGACGATCAGCACGTCCGCATGGCGGATATAAGCGACCGCTTTCTGGAGCGTCCGCTGATCCAGCCCCTCTTCGTACAGCACCACATCCGGCTTGATCCGCCCGCCGCAGGTACAGGTGGGTACGCCCTCCGACGACACGATCCGGTCCAGGCCGTAAAATTTATGGCAGCGCGTACAATAATTGCGGTGAATGGAACCGTGCAGCTCCAGCACTTCCCGGCTCCCGGCCATCTGGTGCAAACCGTCGATATTCTGGGTGACGACCGCTTTCAGCTTCCCCTCCGCTTCCCATTTCGCCAGCGCCAGATGCGCCGCGTTCGGCTTCGCGTCGGTGAAGATCATTTTGTTTTTGTAAAAACGGTAAAATTCTTCCGGATTCCTCATATAAAAGCTGTGGCTGATGATCGTCTCCGGAGGATAGGCGTATTGCTGGTTATAAAGCCCGTCCTGGCTGCGGAAATCAGGGATGCCGCTCTCCGTCGAAACCCCCGCTCCGCCGAAAAATACGATATTATCGCTCTCTTCGATCCAATGTTTCAATGTTTCTCTAGGCGTCATGCCGCATACCCCTTTCTTTTACAAATGTTCTTCCGCCCTGGCGTTCAGCCAGGCCTGGGCCTCCCGCAGACCGCCGTCGTCAAACGGAAAATACTCGGTCGTCTTTTCCTCCTCCGGCGTCACGTCCGAGCAATACGGCCCGAACCAGCAGACCGCCGCCAGCCGGTCTCCGTCCTCTCCGCTCCGCTTCTCCAGCACAAACCGCAGCTTGCCGTCGCTGCCCGTAAAACGGCTTTTTTTCAAAAACGGGATCCCCATCGTCCCTTTCAGATCGATCACGCCGCCGCCCCCTTTCCCGAACCGCGTCCCTAAACGCTTCTTTATTCAATTTACATCAGAGCCGCGCATTTTGCAAGCGTCACAGGCAAAATTCTCGCTGTTGCGCCGTTCATACAGAAACGGGGAACACCGCTGGCTGTTCCCAACCAGCGGCGTTCCCTATCTTAGTCTTCATGGAATCGTTATGCTTTTTTTGCGTTATTACGCTTCGTCATCGCTCTTTTTCTTCTTGTCGAGCGTTCCCAGGCCGACCATCCCTGCCACAGAGAGCAGAAGCATGCCTACCCACAGCGCCGCGTTGAACGGGTCGCTTGTCTTCGGCACCGCCGCCGCTAACGGCACATCGTCGTCCGGAATCTCCAGCAGTCTCGACGTATCGATCGGAAGGCTTGCCAGCGGCACCGTGTTCTCCGGCATATCCGCCAACGGTACCTGCTCATCCGGCACCTCTAACAGCGGCATGGTCGTGTCGTCGTCCGCATCGGCATCGGCATCCGCATCCGCGTCGGCATCGGCATCCGCGTCAGCGTCCGCATCGGCATCGGCGTCAGCATCTGCATCCGCGTCTGCATCCGAATCGGCGTCTGCATCCGAATCCGTGTCCGCATCCGCGTCAGCATCAGAATCCGTGTCTGCATCCGCGTCAGCGTCAGCATCAGAATCCGTATCGGCATCCGCGTCCGCATCGGCGTCGGCGTCCGCATCGGCGTCCGCATCGGCATCCGCGTCCGCATCCGAATCCGCGTCCGCGTCGCCCTCATCCGAATACCGGTTGTTGAACGCCGCAGCGTCGTTTCTCGCTTCCACATCCGGCGTGTCGGCTACGTAGCTCGTTCCCGTCACTACCAGTTTTCCGTTCTGCTCCTCGACGTT
>CANQYH010000355.1 GCA_947628025.1 uncultured Lachnospiraceae bacterium
GCCTCGATCTCGTCCAACAGGCAGAACGGCGACGGCTTCAGATTCTGAATCGCAAACAGCAACGCGATCGCCGTCAGCGCTTTCTCCCCGCCGGAAAGCTGCATCATATTCTGCAGCTTCTTGCCCGGCGGCTGGGCGATGATCTGGACGCCCGCCTCCAGGATGTCCTCCTCGGCCACCAGTTCCAGCGTCCCGTGTCCGCCGCCGAACAGTTCCTTAAATACCTTGTCAAACTCCAGGCGGATGTCCCGGAACTTCTCCGTAAACTGCCTGCGCATCCCCGCGTCCAGCTCTTCGATGATCTTCTGCAGGGCCGCCTCCGCCGCCTGCAGGTCCTCGTGCTGGGCTTTCATAAATTCGTACCGCTCTGAAACTTCTTTATAATCCTCGATGGCGTTGACGTTCACGTGGCCCAGGCCCTTGATCTCCGCTTTCAGCCGGTCGGCCTCTCTGCGCATCTCCGCCGCCGGGGCCGGCTCCGCGTCCCGCAGCGCTTCCGCCGTGGAGTAGGTCAGCCCGTATTCGCTCCACATGTAATCCACCTGGCGGTCCAGGCGTTCGTTCAGCTTCTCCTGCTGGCTCTGGAGCCGGAACTGGTCCTTATCCAGCTGGGACAGCCGCTCCGACAGTTCCTCCCGCCGTTCAAACAGCTTCTTCTGCCGGACCGATCTCTCCTCCCGGCAGGCGGTCTGCTCTCCGATGGCCTGCTCCAGCTCCCGGATACGGCCGGCGGACTGGTCCATCTGACCGCGCAGCGACCAGATCTCCCGGTTCTTCTCCGCGATCGCCGCGTCCGTATCGTGGGATCCCGACAGAAGCCCGTTTTTTTCATCCGTCAGCCTGCGGATCTCCTCCCGCACGCGGTCCATATTTTCCTGGATAAAACTGTATTTCTGCTGCCGGCCGGCCGTCTCCAGGCGCAGGGCGGACAGCTGCCCGGCCAGGGACTCCCGCAGGCCTTTCTCTTCCTCCAGGCGCAGGCTCATCTGTCCGATCTCCTGACCGGCCTGGTCGTTTTTGCCCTCCAGTCCCTCGACTTCCCCGGAAAGCTCTTCCTGGTTTTTCTTCAGATCCTGGACCTGCTCCTCCAGCTGGCGGTTCTCCAGCACCAGATCCTGGGCCGAATCCTCGATCTCCTGGATCTTATCCTCCACCTGGGACACGTTCAGCCGGAACGTATTCTGCTCCAGATAGGCTTTCTGCAGACTGGCGCGGACCGTTTCCAACTCTCCCCGGCTTTCCTGCAGGCGGCTTTCGTTTTGCTCCAGCTCCCGGTTCAGCCTCTCTGACTGCCGCCGGATCTTCTCACACTGCTCTTCCAGCTCCTCGATCTCCCGCTTCCGTCCCAGGAGATTGCTGCTGTTTTTAAACGCGCCGCCGGTCATGGAACCTCCTGCGCTCAGAAGCTCCCCCTCCAGGGTTACGATCCGCAGCGTGTGCCGGTATTTCCTGGCCAGGGCGATCGCGTGATCAATGTTGTCCGCCACGACCACCCGGCCCAGCAGGTATTCCGCCAGCCCCTGATACTGGCTGTCATATTCCACCAGCGAACTGGCCAGCCCCAGGATCCCCGGTTCCCGCAGGGCGTCCGGCTGGCCGAAGCTGCCGTTTCTGCCCACGCTGTCCAATGGGAGGAACGTGGCGCGGCCATAGCGGTTTTTCTTCAGATATTCGATCAGGCGCTTGGCCGTGATCTCCGAATCGGTGACGATATTCTGGATGCTGCCGCCCAGCGCCGTCTCGATGGCCGTCTCGTACTCTTTCTTCGTCGTGATGAGGTCCGCCACGACGCCATGGACGCCTTTCACCCGGTCCCGGACCTCCATGACCCTGCGGATGCTGCCGCCGTAACCGTCGTAGCGTTCCGCCAGGTTCCGCAGGGATTCCAGCTTCGCATAGGTTCCCCGGTATTCCTGCTGTTTCTCGTTCAGGTTCTGGTTCAGGCGGCGGCTCTCCTGCTCCTGCCCCTGGATCAGCCGCTCCAGCTCCTCCCGGCTTTCGGAAAGTTCCGCCAGACGCTTTTCCGCCCGGGCCAGTCCGTCCATGGCGGTCTTTTTCTGTTCTTCCTGCGCGGACTCGTCGCTTTTGATCCGCAAAAGCCGCTGCCTCACTTCCGAATGGCGCATCTGCACCTGCTCTAAAAGCGTCTTATAATGCTGCTGCCTGGCCGTCAGGGAAGCCCTCTCATTTAAATTAGAAATAATGCCGGATTTCAGGTCCTCGACCCGGGCGTCCAGCAGCATGATCCGCTCGTCCGCCTGGCGCAGCGTCTCCTCGGATTCGTCCTGGCGCTTCCGGCTGTCCGCGACCAGGGCCGCCGTTTCCTCATGCTCCGCTTCATAGCGCCGGAGCTGTTCCTCTTTCTCCGCCGTCTCCCGGCCGATGGCCCCGATCCTCTGGCTTAAATGCTCCGCATTCAGCCGCTCGTTCTTGATCTGTTCCAAAAGAACGTTGACCTGCCCCTCCAGGTTCCCCTGCAGCACATGTTCCTGGTTCTTCTGATTCCGCTTCTCCTCGATGGACCCGCTCAGGCCCGCGATCTCCCCGTCCAGGGTCTCATAATCAGCGCGGAGCCTGTCGGACTCTTCCCGCGTCCCGCTCAGATCCGCCGAAACGATGCGTTCCCGCTCCGCCGTCTCTTTCAGCTGGGCCTGGATCTCCCCGCTCTCGCGGAGGAACAGATTGACCTCCCGACGCTTCAGTTCCTCCCTGAGCCGCAGATACTCCCTGGCCGTCTCCGACTGCTTCTTCAGGGGCCCGACCTGCTTTTCCAGCTCCGACAGGATATCCTCGACGCGGACCAGGTTCTGGTGTTCGTCCTCCAGCTTTTTCTGGGCAATGTCCTTGCGCCGTTTGAATTTCACGATGCCGGCGGCCTCGTCGAACAGCTCCCGCCGGTCCTCCGGCTTGCCGCTTA
>CANQYH010000356.1 GCA_947628025.1 uncultured Lachnospiraceae bacterium
TTGAAATATACCCGGTGCTTTCCTTCAAAGAAATCATAGGCCGTGATGGTCGTTCTGGTATAATAGCCCCGGCAAATAATCAGATAGGGTCTTTGGCCGTCCAGATAGGCTACGCCGGACAGGAAACGATCCACCCGGTTGCCGGGCTCGATCCGGTTCCAGACGTAATCGCCCCACAACAGGCCGTCGTCCACCCTGGGGAACGGGAACGCGATGGTCTCCAGCTCCCGGCCGTCCCCGGCCCACATGGTCAGATACTCCGGTCCTTTCAGGATAAAGCCCTCGAATTTGCGCAGTTCGTTCTTTTCGCTCCGCTTCGGCGCGTACTCGTCCATGAAATAATCCACCAGGCTCCTGGCGTCGGCGTCGGACAGCGGGTAATCGTACCGTTTTTTGATGCCGAAGCACGCCTCCAGCGTATCCGGCCAGTGTCCCGCCACGACCTCCGGATGGTCCTGCCAGCCCTTGAAGAGCTCGACCAGGGACTCATAATACTCCTCGGCGCTGCAGACATAATTGTCCTCGTTCGTGTAGCCGGCCGCCAGGTCCTCCGCCGGCATCGTGATATACTTCTCGCTGGCTACGTTCCCGGCCTCGTCGTAAACCGTCATCTTCGTGCCGGGGGCCGTCTTCACCGACATCTCCGCCTTGCCGTCGCCGTCGAAATCGTAGACCATGAACTGGGTGTAATGAGCGCCCGCGCGGATATTCACGCCCATATCCAGCCGCCACAAAAGCCGTCCGTCCAGCTTATAGCAGTCGATGTAACAGTTGCCGGTGTAGCCTTTCTGGGACACATCGTGAGAATTGGACGGGTCCCATTTCACGATGTACTCGTACTCGCCGTCGCCGTCCACATCGCCCACGCTCATATCGTTGACAGAATAGGTATAGGCCTCTCCCGCCGGCGTCACACCGCCCGCGGGCGCCTGGATCGGAATATCCAGATAATTGGTCCCGCTCGTCCAGGGCTTCACCGCCGCGCAGGGCTCTTCCGTAAGCGCGACCGCCTCCAGCTCCTGCGCGGAGACCGCCGCCTGAGACTGCGCCGCGCAGGCCGCCACCTGATACGTATCCTCCGCCGTGCCCTCGCTGTCCAGATAATTGGTGCTGTCCGTCACGAGCGCCAGCCGTTTCCCGTTCTTGAACACCACGTAGTCCGTGCCGGTCATGCCCGTATCACTGTAGCCGCTGACCTCGTCCACGAACATCCGCCAGCCCAAAAACACGCCCTGCGCGGCAGGCACCGCGATCAGACCGCGGGACAGCCGCTCCAGCTGCTCCTGTTTTTTATAAAACACGGGCGTCCGGCACAGCCCGCTCTTTTCCAGAACCGTTTCCCCTTTCATCGCCTCCACATAGAGGTACTGGGGGATATGGGTGGATTTCTGCAGCGTATACTCGCAGGCCTCGCCGCTTCCCACCCGCTTATAGACCATGTCCGGCGTACAGGTATCGGACCAGTACACGTCATAACGGTCCGCCCCCTCCACCGCGTCCCACACGATCTTCACCGACTGCTTTTCTATCTCCGCAACTTTCACATTCATATCCTGCGCCTCCGTTTCCAAAGCGGTCTCTCCGGCCGCCGGTTTTTCCTGTTCCATCTTCCCGATTGCTGCCTCTCCCGCTGCACTCCCTTTTGTTTCCGTCTCTTTCGCTGCCGTCTGTTCTGCGGCCGTCTCTCTCCCGGTCGTCCCCTGCGCGCATCCGCCCAGAAGCACGGCCAAAGCTGTCAGAACCGCGCATACCTGTTTTTTCTTCACATCCGCAGCACCTCGCTTCCGTCTTCCGCAATCTTTCCGCGGACCCATGGAACAAAATGGGGCGCCCCGCACCCCGGACCCATCGTCCAGAGCCTGGGGCGCCCCTATCGATTTAAATATTCAGCCTAACAAAGCCAGTCCTCGTTGACCAGTCTCAGACTTAGTTGCCGGCTGCGTGGTAAGCCGCGTTCATCTCGTCGATCACGGTCTGACCGCCGCTCTCCAGCCATCTCTGCAGCTCCGCATCCAGACCGACCTCGTCGATCTCGCCCTTGATGTACTGGGTCCTTGCGGTGCTGATGATCGTGTCAAGCGTAGAACCATTCGCTACATAGTAGTCGGAGGTGTAGCCGGCGCCGTAGTTCGGAACCACGTACTTCTCATTCTCCGCTTTCCAGTAGTTCTCCAGGTTCACGATGTCGCTGTTCAGAGACGGATCCGTGGTGTACGGAACCGCGTTCTCCTCGGCGTTGAAGTAGCACAGCACCTGGTTGAAGCCGTCACGGTAGCTGGTGCCGACTTTCATCTCAGCCAGCTCGTCAGCGGTATAGAATACCATGTAGCCGTTCTCATCCAGATACCAGGTCTTGTCCTGGATACCGGAGTCGATCAGCATATGCGGTTCCGGATCCATCAGATCATCCAGGAACTGCAGGACTCTGCGCAGCTGCGCCTCGGTCTTTACGTTGACAGTAGAAACAGCGATAACTCCGTTGTAACCGGAAGTCGGCAGGACTCTCAGGACGCCGTCTTTGCCTTTCATACCGCCGGCCAGCGTGAACTCATAGGAGGGGTTGTTGTCCATAAAGTAGGTCTCTACCTTACGAAGGTTATCCAGAACGTCTACGCCTACGCCGTGTTTCGCTTCCTCACGCAGCATGGAGGTAAACTGTCCAGCGTCGATGGTATCGAAATCTTTCGTTACCAGGCCCTCGGAATACCATTTGCGGAACTCAGCCAGAGCGGTCTTATACTCCTCGGTCAGATGCGCCGGGATCAGGTCGCCGTTGGCATCCAGGCCCCACTGATTCGGAACGCCGAACCAGATCTGCATCATATCCCAGTATCCGCTGTAGTTGCAGATCAGAAGGCCGGTGGTGTCGTCCACGCCGTTGCCGTCGGGATCGTCATAGGT
>CANQYH010000357.1 GCA_947628025.1 uncultured Lachnospiraceae bacterium
GAAACCGGCTGTCTCGGCATTGGCATTTCCGCCGTGATCTTTCTGATCATGTTCCTGATGCGCGTGACCAACCCAATGGTCTTCATCGGGCTGTATGTCCTGCAGGGCATGGGCATGGGTCTTAACAGCATGGTCACCTGGGCCTACATCGGCGACGTCATCGATTCGCAGGAGGTCAAGACCGGTGTCCGGACTGACGGTACCGTCTACTCCACCTATTCCTTTACCCGCAAGATTGCGCAGGCCGCCGCGGCCGGTTTGGGCGGGTGGCTCTTGTCCGCCATTGGCTATGTGCAGAGCACGGCCGGCGAGGTCGTGGTGCAGACCGACGCCGTGCGTCAGAGCATTTATACCTGCATGACGCTGCTGCCTGCCGTCCTCTACATTCTGGCTTTCCTGTGCATGTTCTTCCTGTATCCGCTTGGCAAAAAGCAGGTTGACGAGAACACCCGCATCCTGAACGGCCGCCGCGCCTCCAACGGCTGATTTGACCAATAACCTTGCGCATTCTACGATAGGAGTATAACTATGAGTGAAAGAATTACGGAAATGCTTACCGCCGCCGACCGCGCCTGGGTGGACGAGGTGCTGCAAAAAGCCCACGTCAAGCTGTGTAAGGTGCGGGAACGCTCCGCCGCCAAACTGCCCAGCGAGGCAGCAAACGGCGTACATGACAACAAACTGGAAGCCAAAGGCAACATCGGTATCGCCAAAGGCTTTTGGACAAACGGGTTCTGGGCCGGTATGCTGTGGCAGATGTACGCCGAAACCGGCGACGAACGCTATAAGGAGATTGCGCGCTTCACACTGCCGATTTTGGACGAATGCCTGCTGGATATGGATACCCATGACATCGGCTTTCTCTGGCTTCCTACCGCTGTGCTGGACTACAAGCTGACCGGCGATGAGGACGCTAAAAAGAGCGCGCTGGCGGCGGCCAAGTGGCTGGCCGGGCGTTTTAATCCGGCAGCGAACATCATCCGTGCATGGGGCGCGGGCGATGAGAAGATGGCGCTCTCCAAAGTGGATCCGCCAATGCGTCTGGCCGGCGTGACTATCATTGACTGCATGATGAATCTGCCGCTGCTGTATTGGGCCAGCGAGGTGACCGGCGATCCGCGCTACCGCAATATTGCCATGCGCCACGCCGATATGGCGATGCGGTACTTTGTACGGGAAGACGGCAGCGTGATCCACATCAATGAGTTCGACCCCGATACCGGCGCCTATGTCGATAACTTCGGCGGGCAGGGCTACGGAAAGGGCTCGGCGTGGAGCCGCGGCCAGGGCTGGGGCCTGTGCGGTTTTACCGACAGCTACAAGGCCACCGGAAAGAAAGAATACCTCGAAGCGGCCAAAAAGATCGCTGCCTATGTGCTGCCCAACATCCCGGCGGACGGGCTTCTCCCCTCGGATTTCCGCCAGCCGCCCGAGCCGTGGGTGCAGGATGACATTGCGGCCGGCGTGCTTGCCACCGCGCTCATTGATCTGGCCGAGCTGGCGCCGGAGCAAAAGGAAGCCTACCTTGGCGCCGCGCTCAAGATGCTGCACGCCATCGACGAGAAAAGCGCCGATTGGAATCCGGACACAGACCCCATCACGCTGCACGGCACGGCGGGCTACCACCTGCCGGGTCGCAACATCAACTTCATCTATGCCGACTATTACTACATCGAGGCCATCCGCAAGCTGAAAGGCCGCGATACATACCTTTGGTAATGGGAAGCCTGACAGAGGACATTGAGAATCGTACTTATCAATAAAGACAGCCGGGCGATTGCAGACTATATCAAAACACTGCTGTGAAATGAATGACACATCTGTGAATTTTGAAAAGGGACATTGAATCATGAGTACAAATTCTTTCAGGCTTGACGGTAAAGTGGCTCTGGTCACCGGCGAGGGAGCCATGCTGGCGCTGAATTCTTTCCCTGGCATGATCTGCGGTCATGTGGAGGATCCGGTGGACGCCTATACCTTTGCCCATGTCAACGACGGCAACGCGGTCGCCATGCCGTTCATTGACTGGATGGCCGTGTTTCCGAAAGATGACAGTTGATAAGTTCAATTGGTTCCTTGTCACTATCAGGTCTAGGACAATTAAGGTATGCAAAAAATCCGGAAAGTTCTCAGAAAGCAGAGAAGTTTCCGGATTTATTTGCCTGTGATGAAGCAGGAAAGCAAGAACCGCACCCGTGAAGCCGGATGCGGCGGCATTACGTCAGTATGCAAAAACGGGTCGATAAGAGCGTTTGCTCTGGCGTCCAGATGGAAATATAATTGCCAATAGGGCGTTTATCCCCTATACTCGAGAAGAGGACTGTTCGACAAATCAATCGCGATTTGTTGGAGTGACTGATATGATAAAAATAATGACAAAGGGTATGGCAATGAACGATTCGATAAACATCGCTATGCTATGGGAATACCGCAAGCGGGAAGTGCAAAATCTACGGAACCGGCGGCCTGAATTATACGGCATTCTTGCAGAGCGATAGCCCGGCAAGAGCAGCCAAAAGCCCGTTTTTGTAGTGATGAAATCTCGATCTAAAATTTAATACCCCACCGTCTAATGATGACATTACATAGCAGGAAATCAATACCTCCATTTCATTATTGTTAAGGTTGTTCTGCATCTGTTCCCCTTGCATTTCCTCCTTTCGGTGGGGGTATCTGTCTGGTAATTTTGTCCCTTTTTCAGGTCAAAAAAGAAAGGACTAAGCCAGAAGCCTTGTATTTTTAAGGTCTTTCTGATTTAGTCCTATTATGGCACGACAATCTTTTACCAGCACATGGGCCACTTTCCCCGCTTCAATATCAGCAACAAGCCGTTTCCATGCCGGACGCTCGAAGCTGCCGCCGGAATAGCCGTCGTCGGTATAATGGACGCAGTTTTCATA
>CANQYH010000358.1 GCA_947628025.1 uncultured Lachnospiraceae bacterium
GGTTCCCTTTATTTATAGTATAATCAAAACCGGCCTTTCCTGCAAGACATTTCTTGCCGGTTATTCGCGTGAAACTCAAATCTGTATGGCTCAGCGCGGAAGCGTGTCGTCAGGATAACGGGATGGACAGTCACGCGTAGTCCCCGTTTTCCAGTCCGCCATACTGAATAGTTGAAAAAAACTCTTGCGTAAGAGCCTGCAATGAGTTATAATGCCAAATGTACTAGTATAAGTTCTTCGGGGCGGGGTGCAAGTCCCCACCGGCGGTACAGTCCGCGAACCGCTCAGGCGGCCGATTTGGTGAGATTCCAAAACCGACAGTATAGTCTGGATGAGAGAAGAAACTGCGTGCCGCGCGGCGAGCGCGGGTCATGCCGCATAGACGCCCCAGGATTTCCTGGGGTTTTTTATGTCTGTACGCGGGAAAAGCCGCGTTGTCGGCGGCACGCGTTTCCACTTGCGGATGAACTTAGCACGATCATTTCATTTTCAAGGAGGAGTAGTGTCATGAAAGAAGAAAAGAAGCTGTTGTCTGTGAAGCATGTGACCCTGATGGGGATGTTCGGCGCGCTGGGAGCGGTATTGATGTTGTTTGAATTTCCGCTGCCGTTTATCGCGCCGTCCTTTTATGAGCTGGATTTGAGCGAGATCCCGGTGCTGGTGGGGGCCTTTTCCATGGGGCCGGTGGCCGGGGCCGTCATTGAGTTCGTGAAGATCCTGGTGAAGCTAGTGATCAAACCCACGTCCACGGGATTTGTGGGAGAGTTCGCGAATATCTGTATCGGGTGTTCCCTGGTGATTCCGGCGGCTCTGATCTATCAATTCAAGCGGACGAAAAAAGGCGCGGTGATCGGAATGGTGGTCGGCACCGTCTGCATGGCGCTTGTGGGAGCGGTGCTGAATGCCCTGGTCATGCTGCCGTTCTATTCGAATTTTATGCCGCTTGAGACGATCCTCGAAATGGGGGCGGAGATCAATCCGGCTATTTCCAATGTATGGACTTTTGCGTTTCTGGCGGTGGCCCCGTTTAACCTGGTGAAAGGCGTGATCGTTTCGCTGATCACGACGCTGGTTTATAAACGGATCAGCATTATGATCCACGGATGACGGTTCTCTGGTTCCTGTTTTGCGAAAGCCGGCTGCCTGCGCGGAGGTATCGAAGCGGCCCGGGGCAGCTGATTTTTGCGGAAATGCTTGCGCGAAAGCGGCGCAGTGCTTATAATATGCACGATACATATTTTCCCGCGGTTGAAATAGATATAGAAGAAAGCGGACGGCGGGAAAGCGAAAAACCGAAAGCGGAGGCAAGACATGAAAGTTGCGGATATGCACTGCGATACGATCGCGGATATTCACAGATTCCGGGAGAAAGGGGAAGAGATCTGCCTTTCACGGAACCGTTTACATATCGATCTGGAAAAGATGGAGAAAGGCGACTATACGCTTCAGAATTTCGCGCTGTTCGTGCATCTGGGACGGACGGAGCGGCCTTTTGAGTACGCGATGGCCCTGCTGGACACATTTTATATGGAGATGGAAGCGAATGCGGACCGGATCGGCGTGGTGAGATCGTATAAAGATATCGAGGAAAATCAGCGGCGGGGCCGGATGTCCGCGCTGCTTACGATCGAGGAGGGCGCTGTGTGCCAGGGCAGTCTTCAGTACCTGCGGGACTTTTACCGCCTGGGCGTGCGCATGATGACCCTGACCTGGAATTATGCCAATGAGCTGGCCTGGCCCAATATCTTGAACCTGGAGGGTTCCGGAACGATCGGATATGTGGACACGGAACACGGCCTGACCGAGACCGGCATCGCGTTTGTGGAAGAAATGGAGCGTCTGGGGATGATCGTGGACGTGTCCCATTTAAATGACGGCGGTTTCTGGGATGTCATTAAATATGGAAAGAAACCATTCGTGGCCAGTCATTCCAACTGCCGCGCCCTGGTGCCGGACTGCCCCAGGGACCTGACCGACGAGATGCTGTGGGCTCTGGCGGAGCGGGGCGGCGTAGCCGGGATCAACTACTGCATTGATTTTCTTCGTTCCCCGTCGGATTGGAAAGAGGGAGAAACGCCGAAGAGTCTGGTATCCGACATGGTGCGTCATATGAAGCATATGAAGCAGGTGGGCGGCATCGGCTGTATCGGCCTGGGATCGGATTTCGACGGGATCGGCGGCGAGCTGGAGATGAGATCTGCCGCGGATCTGCCGCTTCTGGAGGCGGAGATGCACCGGCAGGGCTTCGTCGAATCGGAGATCGAGGCGGTCTTCCACGGCAATGTGCTGCGGGTCTACCGGGATGTGCTGCGGTAAGGGGCAGTTAATAATTTTTTCCATATCGTCACAGAATGTTTGGAAAGAATATAGGAAATGAAAGAATTATTTCAGTCTTAATAAGGGGCCGTGTGGTATTTCGTGTTGCATAGTTGACCGAATAGACATTATTATTATGATAGTTCGGACCGGGTTCCGGGATAACGCCGGAATAACGCCGGAATAACAAAATAGCGGAAACGGCGATCTCGCGCCATTTCCGCTATTTTCATACTTCCGTATGCCATGGAGACGACTCACTGGTAAACGAACACCTCACGGGAAAAAATCGGGGGAGTCCCCCTTTTCGTTTTCGTCCGGTTCCCCAACCAAGCTCTCGCGCATTTTTATAGTTGCCTCTGTCGGGGCTTCCCGATATTCCCCGAGCATGGATTCTATCGTCCTGCTGTTCTCAATCAACTCACGCATTTCCTCGAAGGGCAACTCACGCCGGTCATCGGAGTAATGGAATGTTATCGCCATTTTGTCGGGGTAGACATAGATTTTGTCGATCAGCCCGTCCAACAACCGCTGCCGCGTGTCCGGGTCATTGAGGTCCCC
>CANQYH010000359.1 GCA_947628025.1 uncultured Lachnospiraceae bacterium
AGGTGAAGCCGCCGGTCTTTACCCGCGAGGAGAAGCGGGCGTGGCTGGATCAGATGACGGATGTGGCCCTGGGATCCGACGCGTTCTTCCCCTTTGGCGACAACATCGAGCGCGCCCGCAAGAGCGGCGTGAAATATATTGCCGAGCCCGGCGGTTCCGTCCGCGACGACCAGGTCATCGAGACCTGTGACAAGTACGGGATGGCCATGGTGTTTACGGGGATCCGCCTGTTCCACCACTAAAGGATGTGCGCCTTGCCGGATCGGAAAGTTGTTGGGAAATAAAAAGTCCTGAGACAGGGAGGTATGGGAACCGGCCGGTTCTCATACCTCCCTGAAATGTTAGAAAAAGAGCTGCAGCCGCCGGAGGTTTCCGGTAGTCAAATCCCGGAAAATGTGGTAAACTGTTTCCAGAGAGACAGGCAGGGCGCTAGGAGACGGGAGGCCGGATATGCGGCGGTTTTTCCGCGACGCGCCTGCCGAAAAGGAGGCGTTTGGGCGTATGTCGGATACCCCGCTGAGAACCGGATTCACCACTGGGACCTGTGCGGCCGCGGCGGCGAAAGCGGCGGCCCTCTGGATGTTCGAGGGAAAGGAACTGCGCCAGGTCGAGATCCTGACGCCGAAAGGGACGGCGGCTTGCCTGACGGCGGAAAAGCGGACGGAGGACGGCCGGGTCTGGTTCGCGGTGCAGAAAGACGCCGGGGACGACCCGGATGTGACCAATGGAACCTGGGTCTGGGCGTCGGTGGAGCCATGCGCGCCGGAAGAATGTCCGGATGCCTCGGGAGAGCCGCCGTGGTTTTGGTCGGACGAGTACCCCGGCCTGTATCTGACGGGCGGGAAAGGCATCGGCCGGGTCACGAAGCCGGGGCTGGCCTGTCCCGTGGGCAGCTATGCAATCAATCCGGTTCCGCGTGCCATGATCTTCCGGGCGGTGGGAGAGGTTTGGGAACGACAGCCCGAGCTGTGTGGCTGCCGGATCCGCATACAGATCCCGGAGGGGGAGGCGCTGGCGGAAAGGACGTTCAATCCGCGGCTGGGCATCGTGGGCGGCATATCGGTCCTGGGCACCAGCGGCATCGTGGAGCCCATGAGCGAACAGGCGCTGCTGGATACGGTCGCGCTGGAGATCCACATGAGAGCGGCGCAGGGTTGCAAGGGACTGATCCTGACGCCGGGCAACTACGGAGAACAATTTATCCGGGACACATTGGGAATGTCTCTGGAACAGGCGGTAAAATGCAGCAATTTCGCGGCGGACGCCATTGAGCGGGCCGCCGGGGAGGGATTTCGGTGGATCCTGTTCGTGGGACATATCGGGAAATTGATCAAAGTGGCCGGGGGCGTCCGCAACACCCATTCGAAATACGGGGACCGGCGGATGGAGATCCTGGCGGAATGTCTGGAGACGGCGTGGAAGAAAGAGCAATCGGAAAGGCAGATAGGAAAAGGCTCGGGACGGGGAACAGAAGCTCCTGCGCCCGGACGGCCGGAAGCGGATGAAAATGGGTCCGCGGATCGCCGCTTGCTGCGCGAACGGATCCTTTCCAGCAACACGACGGAGGAGGCGCTGGATCATCTGAAAGCCGCGGGGCTGCTGGAACCGGTGATGGAAGAAGTCACGGCGCGGATCGCGGAGCAGATGAATGAATGGGCCGGTGGAAAGGCGAAGGTGGATGTGATTGTATTTTCCAGCGTACACGGGCTTCTGGGACAGAGTCCCGGCGCCGGAGCGTGGCGGAAAGGAAAGTCCGGATGACGGGATTGGCGGTACTGGGACGGGATACGGATGCGGTGGTCGGCGGTTCTGCACGGAAATGATAGTGCGCGATGGGCTGCTTTAAGATGTGGAATATAGATGCGGCAGATGGGCGGTCGTGCGCGGAAATGGCAGTACGCGAAAGGGCGCTTTAAGATGTGGAATATAGATGCGGCAGACAGTACAGTTTTGCGCGGACAGGCCATTTGGCGTAAGCGGCGGTTTTCTGCATGAATGACGTTAGGATGCCGGCGCTTTTCGGGAGTTGATTTGCCCTGCGGCTCTCCAGGACGCTTTTTCATGAACGGTGTATGGACGTTGGAACTGCAACTGGCAGGCGTTTCACTTAGGAATATTTTAACGATCACAGGACGGCGGCCGCGCGGATATACGGACCGGACGCTGGCGGAGGATGATATATGGTATATTTTGTGGGAGCGGGGCCGGGCGCAGCGGATCTGATCACGGTGCGCGGCACGGAGCTGCTGAAAAAGGCGGATGTGGTCATTTACGCCGGTTCTCTGGTGAACCCGGAGCTGTTGAAGTACGCGGGAGAGAACTGCCGGATCTACAACAGTGCGGCGATGACCCTGGAGCAGGTCGTGGAGGTCATGGAGCAGGCAGAGCGAGAGGGCCGGATGACGGTGCGGCTCCACACCGGGGACCCCAGCATTTACGGGGCCATACGGGAGCAGATGGACGCGCTGGACCGGGCGGGCATCCTTTATGAGATCTGTCCCGGCGTCAGTTCGCTCGGCGGCGCGGCGGCGGCCCTGGGGATGGAGTACACGCTGCCTGGCGTTTCCCAGAGCGTGATCCTGACGCGGATGGCGGGCCGGACGCCCGTGCCGGAGAAAGAGAGCATTGAGTCGTTTGCGGCCCATCAGGCGACGATGGTGCTGGTTTTAAGCGCCGGAATGCTTGCGGAGCTGTCGAAGCGGCTGATGGCGGGGGGATACGCCTCCGATACGCCGGTAGCCATTGTATATAAGGCGACCTGGCCGGATGAGAAATGCGTCCGCTGTACGGTGGGGACATTGGCGGAGGCGGCGGAAGCGGAGCAGATCCGGAAAACGGCGCTGATCATCGTGGGCGAAACGGTGCGCCAGT
>CANQYH010000360.1 GCA_947628025.1 uncultured Lachnospiraceae bacterium
TGAAGCGCACGCCCATCCGCGAGGTCAGGTAGGGATCCTCGCCGAAAGTCTCGTGGCCCCGGCCCCAGCGCGGATCACGGAAAATATTCACGTTGGGCGACCAGAAGGTCAGCCCCTTATAGATATCGGTATCCTCTTTCGCCTGCTGGAGATTGAATTTGCCCCTGGCCTCCGTGGAAATGGCATCGGCCACCTCCTCGATCAGATCCTCGTCAAAGGTCGCTGCCAGACCGATGGCCTGCGGAAAGACCGTAGCCACCCCGGCCCGCGCCACTCCATGCAGCGCCTCGTTCCACCAGTTGTAGGACTTGACACCCAGCCGCTCGACCGCCGGGGCATTATACAGAGTCTGGAACACTTTCTCCTCCAGACTCATCTGCCGGGTCAGTTCCCTAGCCCGCTCCCGGTACGATTCCAGCAGCTCTCTGTTTTCTGTAAGCTCCATAATGCCTCCCTATTGGTTATTCGTGATCACGGCCCCGCCGCCGTCGTAGAGCCGGACCGGTCCGTCCAGTTCCAGTTTTACCACCGTCGTCGTCTCCGCGCAGTCCTCCTCCGTCAGGTAGATCCAGAGGATGCCGGGGATCCCGTTCCAGGGCGCTCCGCCGTGGACGTCGCGGCGCAGCTCCTTGCCGGAATGGAGAACCGAAGCCCGCGTCACCCGGTTTTTAAGCCCCTTGACGCAGACGGCCTCCGCCGGGCGGTTGTGGACGAACAGGTACAGCGCCGTACCGTCCGCCGACAGGACGCTTCCGTCCCCGTAATAATTGGCCGGGATGCCCGCGACGGACTCGTAGACCGCCTCCTCGTTGGCGCGGATCCATTCTCCCAGGCCCAAAAGCACCTCCTCCTGCCGCGGGACGATCGTTCCGTCCTCCATCGGTCCCACATCCAGGAGCAGGTTCCCGCCCATGCTCAGGCAGTCGCAGAACATATGGATGATCTGCCGCAGCGATTTATAATGCTGGTCCCTGGGCTGGTAACCCCAGGAAGAATTGATCGTCGTGCAGAATTCCCAGACCCCTTTCGGACGGTTGACCGGGATCCCCTGCTCCGGCGTCAGATAATCCCCGTATCCGGCGAACCGGTTGTTGATGATCAGGTCCGGATTGAAGCTCTTCAGATACTCCTTAAACTCCGGCAGTCCCCACTGCTCGGCGTTCCGCTCCCAGTCGCCGTCGAACCACAGCAGGTCGATCTTTCCGTAATTGCCCAGCACTTCCGAAAGCTGCGCCCGGTCAAATTCCAGGAACCGCTGCCAGGCCTCCGGATCCTGGGTCCCGTCGGTCGGGGAACTGAATCGATTGACCGTACTCAGATCCGCCGGTACCCTGCCGTCCGGATAGACCGAAGCGTAATCCGGATGGGACCAGTCGAGAAGCGAATAATAGACGCCTACTTTCAGTCCTGCCCTGCGGACTGCCTCGATATATTCCTTTAAAATATCCCTGGCCGCCGGCGACCGCTTCACCACGCTTAAATCACTGTATTTTGTATCAAACAACGCCACGCCGTCATGATGCTTGCTGGTCAGGACCGCGTAGCGCGCACCGCTCTTTTTAAATAGATCCGCCCAATGGTCCGCGTCAAAATTCGATGCCGTGAACCCCTCCAGTTGTTTCATATAATCTTCATAGGAGATCGAACCGTGGTAAAACGACCAGGACTCCGATACTCCCTTTACCGCATAGATCCCGTAATGGATAAAAATCCCCAGTTTCGCTTTCTTGAACCATTCCTGCATGAGTCATCCTCCTGAACATGAATCTCTCCCGCCGCGCTCTCTCAAAAACCGGCGGCCGGTCATGGCGCCTCTCCATACTGCAGCGCCATTCCGCACCGGGGCGTCCGAACCCGAACCTATCCCCGGTTACACAATGGGTGATGCCGGGAAAACTCTCCCGACACCGCCCCGTAAAAGTACTTCGTAATATCGGATCAATCTCCACCGAGACCGCTTCGAGCAGCGCCCTGTACGAACCGCTTCTGTACAAATGCGTACATGATCAGCAGCGGCAGCACCGTCAGCAGCGAGCAGGCAGAGATCATGGCCTGCTGCATGAACGGGTTGGTCGCGTCGATGGTCGTCACCCACTCCGGTTTCGTCTGGGCCGCCGTGGTGATGTACCAGCGGATGTTGCCGGACAGCGACGACAGGTTGTAAGCCAGATGGCTGGTGGTCGGGTTCAGCAGGCTGGTGTAGTAGGTATCCGTGTAGTTCCAGAGGAAGCTCAGAACCGACACCGTCAGGATCGAACCGGACATACTCGGAAGCACGATCGTGAAGAACGTGCGGAGGAATCCGGCGCCGTCCACGAACGCCGCCTCTTCGACCGAGATCGGAAGACCGCGGACCGCCTGGCGCAGGAAGTAGATATACAGGCCGCTCTTTAGGCCCATCCCGGTTCCTGCCAGGATATAGAGGGAGATCGGCTTGCCGATCAGGTTGATACCCGAACCGGTTCCGTTCACCAGGCCGATGATGCCCAGGATATCAAAGTTACGGAACGCAGCATACTGCGCCAGCATGATCGAATCGCCGGGAACGACGATGGTCAGGATCACGAAGAAGAACAGGATGTTGCTTCCCTTGAATTTCAGTCTGGCGAACGCGTAGGACGCGAGGCCGGCCGAAACCACCTGCAGGACCGTCAGAATCAGCGTCGTCGGCAGGGTGTAAAGCAGGCTGGACCAGTAGTTCATCAGGTTCTTGGACATCGACATGTCGATGAAGATCCTCGATACCTCCTGCGGAATCCACATCAGGGATTTGTCGCCCAGCATCGTCGGAGCCGTGATCGCATTCTTCAGCAGCGTCCACAGCGGCTTGATGACGATGAAGCCCAGGCAGATCAGAATCACATAGCGG
>CANQYH010000361.1 GCA_947628025.1 uncultured Lachnospiraceae bacterium
GCCGCGTGGTTGCCTACGTCGGCGGCCACATGGGCGTCGCTTCCGATCACGATCGGCGTCCGGTAATGCACGCAGCGTTCCAGCAGGGCCTGATAATTTTCTTTCGCTCCGCGGCGGGAGGAGCGGGGATTTAGGGACGAATTGTTTACCTCCAGCAGCACATGGTGTTCTTTTGCGGCGGCCGCGACCGTGTCCGGATCGATGGGGAAGCGGGAGTCGTCGGGGTGGCCGATGATCTTTACATAAGGGTTCTTCATCGCGCCTACGAGGGCGGCGGTGTTCTGGGCCACGGTACCCGCGGTAAAGCAGGGAACGTGGAGACTGGCGATGGCGTAGTCCATTTTTTTCAGATGGTAGGGCAGCAGATCTACATGCCCCTCGTAATCGAGGATATTCAGCTCGCAGCCCATCAGCGTCCGGACCCCGAAAAGCTCAGAAGGGATCACCTTAAAATTGATAAAATACAATTCGTGGGGAGCGCCCGACATCCGGGGGCCGTGCTCGGTGGAGCCGAAAAGCTCCAGCTTCTGCGCGGCGGCAGCCTGCGCCATCTCATATAAGGTGCTGTAGGCGTGCCCGCTGGCGATCGTGTGGGTGTGCAGATCCATGATGTCTTTCATAAAATAGTCCTTTCTTGCGGAAAAAGACGCTTCTTTCTGCCTGGGGAGGGTCCTGGCAGGCCCGAAATGGCGTAAAATCGTTGTCCCCTGTATCATAGCATATTTTTTTTTCGAAAACTATAAAAAAAGTAAGGTAGAAATTCATTTTTTATTGTATAATAGGTGTAGACGCCGTCCATCGGACTTTAGGGCGTGCATTATGTTAAAATTGCAAGACGGAGGAACACGAACATGAGTGAAGAAATGCTGAAAGAGCAAAAGGACAATCTCGAAGCGGCTGCGCCCGCGGAGGAAACTGTGGCGGAGACAGCCACGGAAGAGAAGGCGGCTGCGCCTGCAGAGACTGCGGAAGCACCGGCAGCCGAGGAAAAGCCGGCTGAACCGGTGGAGAGCATGGACGATTATAAGGAAGAACTGGAGAAGTCCTATAAGGAGCATGCGAAGAAGAGGAGCCGTTCTTTCGTAGACGACGGTTCTCCGAAAGCTGAGAAATGGGAAGAGCTGCGCCAGATGATGGAAGATAAGACGGTAGTGAACGTCAAGATCAAAGAGATCGTCAAGGGCGGAGCCATTGCGTTTGTCGAGGATATGAAAGCGTTTATTCCCGCGTCTCAGATCTCTCTGAATTATGTGGAGAAGCTGGAGGACTGGGTCGGCAAACACATCGAAGCGTACATCATCACGGTTGACCCGGAGAAGAAGCGCCTGGTTCTGTCTGCCCGCGAGCTGCTGCGGGAGCGCAGGGACGCGGAGCGCAAGGCGAAGCTGGATGCGTTTAAGACCGGCGACGTGGTAGAGGGCGTGGTTGAGAGCCTGAAAGACTACGGCGCATTCGTGAAGCTGGCCGACGGTGTTTCCGGACTGCTGCATGTGTCCCAGATCAGCCGCCAGAGGATCAAACATCCGGGCGTAGTCCTGAAAGAGGGCCAGACCGTGAAAGTGAAGATCCGCGACGTAGCCGACGGCAAGATCAGCCTGACCATGCGCGCGCTGGAAGAGGAAGATGAGAAGCCGGCCCGCGAGCCGAGAGAGCCCCGCGCCCCGAGAGAGCAGAGAGAGCCCAGGGAGCCCCGCGAGGACAAGAGCGATTTCCATTATAAAAATTCTCCCGATGTGACGACCGGACTGGGCGAACTGCTGAAGGGGATCAAGCTGTAAGCATGGCAGGAAAGGGGGATAGGCATGGTATATATCCCTAAGACCTACGATCAGGTGGATCAATGGAATTCGCTGATGTTCATCTACAGCTCCGCGCTCAAGCAGATGAACGTTAAGATCGAAGTGCTTAACAGTGAATTTGTACACATTTATAACTACAATCCGATCGAGCATGTGAAATCCAGGCTGAAGTCGCCGGAGAGCATTGTCAAGAAGCTGAAGCGCCTGAATTACGAGGTTTCAACCTACAATATGACAGAGAAGCTGAACGATGTGGCCGGAGTGCGGATCATCTGCTCGTTTACGTCGGATATCTATCAGATCGCCGATATGCTGTCCAGACAGGCGGACATAACGGTTCTGTATGTAAAAGATTATATTAAGAACCCGAAGCCCAACGGCTATAAGAGCTACCATATGGTGGTGACGATCCCGGTCTATCTGACCGAGGGACCGGTGGAGACGAAAGTGGAGATCCAGATCCGGACCGTGGCGATGGATTTCTGGGCCAGTCTGGAACACAAGATGTACTATAAGCTGGGCGGCGACGCGCCCGCGTATCTGCAGCAGGAGCTGAAAGCCTGCGCGGATGTGGTGGATATGCTGGACGCGAAGATGTACTCTCTGAACGAGGCGATCCTGAAATGGAACGCCCGCGATGAGAAAGAGAAGAGCGAAGAAGGTTTAGCGGATGAAGAACCTGGCCGGAGAGATTTGTCAGGTTATGAGACGGAGCCGGGGAAGCCAGTGGATCTTTGAGACGCTTTACCGGCTGGCGGCGGGAGCGATCTACCTGTGGCTGGCGAACCAGGGCCTGCGCTTTGCCCTGAACCGGTCGGGGTACAGTTATCTGACGCCGGATAACGCTCTGCAGGTACTCACGCATCCATGGACGCTGCTGGCGCTGGCATTTCTGGCGGCGCTGGGACTGATGGTTCTGATGATCGAGATAGGCGGCCTGGTAACGGCGTATGCCGGGGCCGCCTCTTCCGTGCGGGTAAAACCGACGGATATCCTGATGGGCGGCCTGCGGGAAACGGCCGCTGCGATCAGACGGAAAGATCTGGGGCTGTTTGTGACCGGGCTTG
>CANQYH010000362.1 GCA_947628025.1 uncultured Lachnospiraceae bacterium
CTCGAAGCTGGCGTAGGTTTTCTTCGTCACGACGTTTTTGATCTCGTCCAGCGTGTAACCTAACGCGATCTTCGCCGCCACTTTTGCGATCGGGTACCCGGTTGCTTTGGACGCCAGGGCCGACGAACGGCTGACGCGGGGATTGACCTCGATCACACAGTATTCAAACGTCGTCGGATGGAGCGCGAACTGCACGTTGCAGCCGCCGGTGATCCCCAGCTCCGTGATGATATTGAGTGCCGAGGTACGCAGCATCTGGTATTCCTTGTCGCCCAGGGTCTGGGACGGGGCCACCACGATGCTGTCGCCGGTATGGACGCCCACCGGATCGATGTTCTCCATGTTGCAGACCGTGATCACATTGCCGGCAGAATCCCGCATGACCTCATACTCAATCTCTTTCCAGCCCGCGATGCAGCGCTCCACCAGCACCTGCCCCACACGCGAGAGGCGCAGGCCGTTCTGCAGGATCTCCACCAGCTGCTCCTGGTCGTAAGCGATGCCGCCGCCGCTGCCGCCCAAGGTATAGGCCGGGCGCAGTACCACCGGATAGCCGATCGTATTGGTAAACGCGATGCCGTCCTCCACCGATTCCACGACCTGGGAGGGGGCCACCGGCTCGCCGATCTTCTCCATCGTCTCCTTAAATTCCAGCCGGTCCTCCGCCTTTTTGATCGTGGCCGCCGTCGTGCCGATCAGGCGCACGTTATGCTCCTTTAAAAATCCCGCTTCCTCCAGCTCCATCGCCAGGTTCAGCCCCGCCTGGCCGCCCAGGGTCGGCAGCACGCTGTCCGGCTTCTCTTTCAGGATCAGCTGCTCCACGACCTCCAAAGTCAGCGGCTCTATGTAGACCCGGTCGGCGATATCTTTGTCCGTCATGATCGTCGCCGGATTCGAATTCAGGAGCACGACCTCGACCCCCTCCTCTTTCAGGGAACGGCATGCCTGGGTCCCGGCGTAATCAAATTCCGCCGCCTGGCCGATGACGATGGGGCCGGAGCCCAGCATCAGTACTTTTTTAATCTCCGGATTCTTAGGCATCTGCGTTCACCTCCATCATTTTCAGGAAACGGTCGAACAGATAACCGGAATCCTGCGGTCCCGGGCAAGCCTCCGGATGATACTGCACCGTAAAAATGTTCTTGCCCACATAGCGCAGCCCCTCGTTGGTGCCGTCATTGACATTGACGAACGCAGGGACCGCGACGCGCGGATCCAGGCTGTCCGTATCCACCGCGTAGCCGTGGTTCTGCGAAGAGATATACACCCGCCCGGTCTCCAGATCTTTCACCGGATGGTTGCCGCCCCGGTGGCCGTATTTCAATTTATAAGTATCCGCGCCGGTTGCCAGCGCCATCAGCTGGTGTCCCAGGCAGATCGCAAAGATCGGCGTATCGGATTCGTAAAGTTTCCGGATCTGGCGGATGATCTCCTCGTTCTCCTTGGGATCGCCGGGCCCGTTGGAAAGCATGATGCCGTCCGGATACGCGGCCAGGATCTCCTCCGCCGGCGTGCCGCAGGGATAGACCGTCACCTGGCAGCCGCGCTCGATCAGGGACTGGGCGATGTTCTTTTTCGCGCCCAGATCCAGTAGCGCCACCCGTTTTCCCGCGCCGGCCCGCTTTCTGAGGCTCTCGGGACGCTCGGCGGTGTGCACGGACACCGGTTCCGCCGACGGATCGCTGGGATTTAAAACAAATTTCTTTTTGCAGGACGTGGCGGCCACCACGCCGGTCACACGGTAGCTGCGGATGCGGCTCAAGGGCTCGCTGAGATCACCGTATGACTTTGTCGTTATCATACCGTTCATCGTGCCTTTTTCTCTTAATAATTTCGTCAGGGCTCTTGTATCGATACCGCAGATACCGGGAATGTCTTGCTGCTCTAAGAAATGCTGAATCGTGTCTTCGCTTCGGAAATTGCTGGGAATACGGGAGAGTTCGCGGACGATGTAGCCGTCGGGCCATGCTTTCTGAGATTCCATATCCATATAAGAGATACCGTAGTTGCCGATCAGGGGATACGTCATGACGACGGCCTGTCCCGCGTACGAGGGGTCGGTAAGGACCTCCAGATAACCGGTCATCGACGTGTTGAAAACGATCTCGCTGACGACTTCCCTCTGAGAACCGATGCTGCTTCCTGTAAAGACAGTCCCGTCCTCCAAGATCAGGTACGCTTTCATATTCACCATTCCTTTCCTGCGTCTCCGTGTGAAAATGCGTATGCTTCGCCAAAACTTATAGCATTATACATGATTGTCCCGGGGATTGCAACTGTTTTTTTAGTCCGGAGCGTTCGGGATCATACACAAAAACAGCCTCATGCTGTTTTTAGGTTTAAATCAATAAAGTATTGACAAGCCGGATACATTGTCATAAAATAAAGGGACGCGGAGACGGCCAAACGGACGTTTCCCGATACGGCGGCAGACCGGCGGCCGGGAATACAGACTTTCCCGGAAAAGCCACGAGAGGCAAACAGTGCCCCGCGCGCCGCCGTTCCAGACAGACACAGAAAGGACTTTCATTTATGATCATCATCATGAAACCGGGCGCTTCCGCGGAAGCGATCGCAAAGGTCACACGGCTCATCGAATCCAAGGGCCTGCAGGCCCATCTCTCCCACGGCGACGAGGTCACGATCGTCGGCGTGGTCGGCGACAAGACAAAGCTGAACGGCTCCAATCTGGAGATCTCCGAGGGCGTGGACAAGATCCTAAACGTCACCGAATCGTATAAATTGGTCAATAAAAAATTCCATCCGGAGGATTCCGTGATCCCGACGGGCAATACCTGCATCGGTCCGGGGACCTTTACGGTCATGGCCGGGCCCTGCGCCATCGAGAATCACGATATGCTGC
>CANQYH010000363.1 GCA_947628025.1 uncultured Lachnospiraceae bacterium
GCGGGGACCGGGAGAATCTGTCCCGTCTGTCCCAGATGGCCGCCATACTGGAGGAAATTTCGCGGAAAGAGCTGCGCGATGAGGTCCTGACTGAGGAAGAATATGAATTCATCCGCGGGTTCGGGGGCAGTCTGGAGCATTTCTGGATCGAGACGGTCCAGGATTACGTGGATGACGCGGGAATGATCGCGACGCGGGAATGTCCGGCCGCCCTGGTCGTGGATATTGCGGCCGGCGACGGCCAGGTGCTGGAGCTGGCGACCGATACGCCGTCGGCCCTGTATGTGATCGTAAACGTGGACGGGAAGCTGAAGATCGCGCGCGGCAGCGTGTATTCGTTCTACCAGTTCCCGTGGCCGGCCGAAGACCGTTTGACGGACCGGCGATGGCGTCAGATGCGCGGCATTATGACGGACGATTCCGGCTGCTACGAACTTGACGATTCGGTGACGAAGCCGGACTGGACCCTGAGCTACCGGTATTTATATGGCTGGGAATAAAAAACGGCTTTGGCCGGTCCTGGCGGCGCTTGCGGGCGCAGCAGCCCTTTGCTTTGGCCTGCTGCGGTACGGCAGGAGCGCCGGATGGTTCCTGCCCGGGTGGGTCCGCTGGGAGAGCCGGGTCTGTTTTGACGGGGAGGACGGTGTCGAGATCCGTCTGGAGAAAAAACAGGTCCGTTTGTTTGCCGGCGGCATATGCTTTTGGACTTCCCCGCCGGAGATCCGGGTGCAGGACGCCCTGTCCTGCGATATCGACGGGGACGGCGCACAGGAACTGCTCCTGCTCTGCTGGAAACAGGGACGTTTCGGGAGCAGCCGCCCGTTCTGGATAGAAAGCGATGAGACGGATTGGTCCCAGCATCTTTTTGTGTATGAATACGATCGCGAATCGGTCCGCGCCCAGTGGATGTCGTCCTATATGGGCGTGGACGCGGCAGAGCTTTCTGCGGAGGAATTGTCCGGCGGCAGGCAGCCCGCCTGGGGACTGCGGATCGCGGACCCGGATGGGAATGTGAGCCGCTGGGTCTGGGATTCCTGGGGATTTACGAGGACGGACGCGCCGGGCGGCGGGTGAGGACTGCGGCCGCCGGACCGGCATTTGCAATGGACCTGCCGGGCATTTTATGTGAAAGGGCAAAATACGATGGACAGAGATATCAATTTGGACAGGATCGATCTGGAACCGCCTCCGCCGGAAGCGGAACCGGAACGGCAGTTTTACTTTATGGAACAGTGCCGGAGGTGGGTGAAGCGGCGGTCCGAAGAGCTGGGGCGGCCTCTTTTCGCGTGTACGGTCACCTTCGGGTGCCAGATGAACGCGCGCGACTCCGAAAAGCTGCTGGGCATCTTAAGGGAGATCGGCTACGAGGAGACCAGCGACGAGCACGCGGATCTGGTGCTTTACAATACCTGCACGGTCCGTGAGAACGCCAATAAGCGGGTCTACGGCCGCTTGGGATACCTGAACACGATCAAGAAAAAAAATCCCGACATGATCATTGCGCTCTGCGGCTGCATGATGCAGGAGACGGAAGTGGTGGAAAAGATCCGCAAAAGCTACCGTTTCGTGGATCTCATCTTCGGGACCCACAATATCTTCAAGCTGGCGGAGCTTCTGTACCGGAGGTTTACGGAGGGGCGCATGGTGACGGATATCTGGAATTCCGCGGATGCGATCGTGGAAGATCTGCCCGTAGAGCGGAAATACCCGTTTAAATCCGGCGTCAATATCATGTTCGGATGCGATAATTTCTGCAGCTACTGCATCGTACCCTATGTCCGCGGGCGGGAGAGGAGCCGCAGGCCGGAGGATATCCTGGCGGAGATCCGCAGGCTGGCAGCGGACGGCGTCGTGGAAGTCATGCTGCTGGGCCAGAATGTAAATTCTTACGGAAAGAACCTGCCGGAGCCGGCGACGTTCTCCCAGCTGCTGCGCCGCGTCAATGAGATCGAAGGGATCCGGCGCATCCGTTTTATGACCTCCCATCCCAAGGATCTGTCCGATGAACTGATCGAGGCCATGAAAGACTGCGGGAAAGTCTGCCGCCATCTGCATCTGCCGGTCCAGTCCGGGAGCAGCCGGATCTTAAAAGAAATGAACCGGCGCTACACGAAAGAGCAGTATCTGGAGCTGGTGGACCGGCTGCGGGCGGCGATCCCCGATATTTCCCTGACCACGGACATCATCGTCGGATTTCCGGGAGAGACAGAGGAAGATTTCTTGGAGACCATGGACGTGGTGGAAAGGGTGCGTTACGACAGCGCGTTTACGTTCATTTATTCCAAGCGGACCGGCACGCCTGCGGCGCGGATGGAGAACCAGGTACCGGAGGACGTGGTGAAAGACCGTTTCGACCGGCTGCTAAAGAGGATCCAGGAGATCTCCGCGGAGGTCTGCGGCCGCGACCTGCATACGGTGCAGGAAGTGCTGGCCGAGGAACCGGACGATCACATGGACGGGTACATGACCGGACGCCTGGGCAACAATACCATCGTGCATTTTCCGGGCGACGCATCCCTGACCGGCCGGATCGTGAACGTGTACCTGGAAGAAAGCCGAGGGTTCTATTATATGGGGCGGATGGTTCCCGAAGAGAAAACATAACATATGATCTTGCAAACGCGGCAGGATACGCGGCGCGGCGGATGCGCCGCAAAGTACGCGCGGCTCCCGGCGAGGGGTTCGGGGACCGCCGGAAAATTACAGAAAAGCGAGGATACAAAAGGTGGCCGGATTATCTCCTATGATGGCTCATTACATGGAAACAAAAAAGCAGTACCCGGACTGCATCCTGTTTTACCGCCTGGGCGATTTCTACGAAATGTTTTTCGAAGACGCGC
>CANQYH010000364.1 GCA_947628025.1 uncultured Lachnospiraceae bacterium
TGCGCGATCTCCGCCGCCGTCTTCCCCTCGTCCCGCAGCCGGACCGCCAGAAGCACCAGGATCCGCTGGCCGATGCAGACATTATTGCTGTCCACCAATGTCACGCAGTCCCCCTGCTCCTCCGCCGCAATGACCGCGCTCTGGTACGAACCGGACAGCTTCGCGGAGATCGTGATACAGAGCGCCTGTTCCCCCGCCTCCCGCGCTTCCCGAAACGCCGCCTCATACTGATAGGGCGATATCTGGCTCGTGCTGGGCAATACATCCGTCTCGATCAGCTTACGGAAAAATTCGTCGTGGCTCATGGTCACGCCGTCCAGATATTGCTCCTCCCCAAACACGGTCGTCATCGGCAGCACCGTGATCCCCCAGGCCGCCGCCTGCTCCTGCGTAATATCGCTGGCAGAATCTGTAATGATCCGGATACTCATAAAATGGTTCCTCCTGATTTCTATTTTTCTCTCTGCTTCCGTAAAAGGTTTCTGTAAAACACACCTCCGACACGCGCGCGAGGCCGTTCGGAATCCCGCTGGGGACCCGCTTTCTTTCCGCCGCTTTGGGGACGCCCGCTTTCGCAGATCCATTCCGCAAATTCACATTCTCCGTCCCGGCACGCAGGCCGTCATTCTACGCTTGCCTGTCTGGGCCGCTACTCTACGCTCGTCCGCAAAGAACGTCACTCTACACTTGCCTGCGCAGGACGTCAGTCTACGTCTTCCCGCGCAGGACGTCACTCTGCGCTTGCCCGCACAAGACATCAGTCTACACTTTCTTGCCCAGGCCATCAGTCTCCATTTTCTTGCGCAGGACGTCACTCTACGCTTTCCCCCAGGCCGTCACTCTACATTTTCCTGCGCAAGCCGCCACTCTACGCTCCCCCGCGCAGAACGTCACTCTACACTTGCCTGCGCATCCCGACTTTCCCCGCTCTGGAAACGGTCTACGACCTGCGTCGCGGTCTGGACCAGATTCGTCAGCTCCCGCATTTTCTCTTCCCCCAACTCCCGGTCCACAGCGGCCATCACCTCCATGATCCGGCGGTGCTCCTCCATATAATGACGGACATGTCCCTCTTTCATGCGGATGTAAACTCTGCGCCGGTCTTCCTCGCAGCGAAAACGCTCGATCATCCCCGCGGCTTCCATATCCGAAAGGATCTTATTCATCTGGGATTTCAAAAGCCGCGTCCGCTCGCACAGCTCTTTCGCCGTCAGATCCTCGCTGCCCGCCTGCTGCCTCTCATAAAGCAGCCCGCAGATCATCATCTCATTCATAGACATATCCGTCAGGATCCGGTTTCCGCGGATGCAGACCGACATCCGGATCCAGGCCTGTAAAAGCTCTTCCTGATTTTTCGCGCTCATCTTTCCCCTCAAACAGGCCGCCCGCCGTCCTCAAACCTCCGGACTCCGGCGAACCGCCTCTCATTTTCTGCAATTAGTTCATAAAATGAACAATTCGCCTTTTATGATACTTCGGGTACCGGGATCTGTCAACCGGGATTTTTCACAATAGAATGAGATGATCCTCCCTTTTCTCGTGATAAAATGATAGACCGCCGGAAAAGATACCCGCTTTCCGGCGGCAGGCTTCCAAAAAGCATCAAAAAAGATCCCGCGACATCCAGACTTTTTAACCTGAAATATCGCAGGATCTTGTTCCCATGAACCGGCGTTCCGGCGGACATTCTCCGGCAAAACTGCAACCGCCGGCAAAAACAGCCGGTATCTCCATTCGGGTCAACTCTTATGATTACTTCGGCGTCTCTCCAGGACTGTTCCTGCTCCGCATCTTATACCGGCAAAAGTAAGTTTTGATCGTCTCCCACACTCTACGCCGGCATAAGCGATTTTTCAATCATGTCCTGCACTTCGGAAACGCTTTTATCCACCGCATCAGAAATCAATTCGATCTCGTAGCCTTTTCGGTACATATTCAGGACGACGCCCAGTATTCCTTTTTCAAGACCTTTCTCAATTCCCTTCTCGATGCCTTTCTCAAGGCCTTTCTCCCAGACGCCCTCGCTCAAATTACACATCACTTTCACATCCTTTCTGATATCTTCTCCCTCAGAAAAATCATATTCCGCTTCCAGGATCTCCAGCCGCTCCTTCTCCGTCATCTCACGCGACAGCAGTGTCCCCAGCAGACGGTGCAGTTCATGCTCCCGCTCGCGCCCCGGAATCTCGTCCGACAACCCGATCAGCACCACGTTCAGCAGATCCATCCTGCCCTCCCAGCCGCCGTTCCCAATCGCCTGCTCTTTCGCCAAATGCACATACTCTATGCTGTTCTCTCTCCGGTCCATGCAGATCCAGATCGAATACACCGGCTTCATCGCATCATAATCCATTCCCGTAAAATCGCGCTCTTTCTGCGAAGACACCAGACGACACACATAAAAGAGCGCCCGGTTCAGCAGATGATACTCCAACGGCCTCTCTTTCTGCTGTGCCTCCAGATTAATGATGATCTGCGCGAGACCGTCCCGCGCCCGCACATAAAACAGGATATCAAAATATACCCGGCCCTCCCGGATCTCTCCCTGTTCTGTGTTAAAACCGGCAATCCTGCGCCCAGGCGGCTTCCCTGCGGTTCCCAGCCGCGCGCCGATACCTCCCGCATGATCCTGGTTTTCCTCCGAAGTCTCCGCATTCGTCCGTCCCGGCTCCACCGGGACCACCCCGATCATCGGTTCCCCCTCGATCAATTCCGCTGCGTCCTGCGGCCGCATCCCCCTGAACTCATCCACTGTGTGGATCAGGATATAGGCCAGGACGGTTTTGTGGCCCAGGAGCTTTTTCACCTGCTCGTCGTAGCGAGCTTTCTGCCCCGCG
>CANQYH010000365.1 GCA_947628025.1 uncultured Lachnospiraceae bacterium
AGCCGAAGCTGATTCTCGCCGACGAACCCACCGGCGCGCTGGACAGCCATTCGTCCCAAATGCTGCTCAGCACCATGCAGAGTATCAACGAGCAGCTGGGAGCAACGATCCTGATGGTGACGCACGACGCTTTTTCCGCCAGCTATGCGAACCGCATCCTGTTTTTGCGGGATGGAGCCATATTTACCGAGATCCGAAGGGGCCGCGATTCCCGGAAAGCATTTTTTGAAAAGATATTGGGGGTTCTCACCATGCTGGGAGGAGGTCAGAGCGATGTACGCTAAACTTTTCAGGAACAATATCCAAAAAGCATTGCGGGACTATTGTCTCTATTTCTTTACCCTGGTCATCAGCAGCACCCTGTTTTTTGCCTTTCTCTCCCTGACAAGCAGCCGCAACGACATTCTGAACGGCAGCGGGAACTACTCCCTCTCCCTGTTCCAAAATACGATCCGATACGCTGTGCTGGCCATCTCCGTTATCTTCTTTGCCCTGGTCCGGTATATCAACAACTATATGCTGAAGCAGCGCAGCCGGGAATTCTTTGTCTATATGATCCTCGGCATGGAACAGCGAACCGTGGCAGCGCATTTTTTCAGCGAGACATTCCTCTTTGGAACCGGCGCGGTGCTGCTGGGGTGCCTGACCGGAACCCTGTTGTCCGGCGTCGTCACCACCTTCGTCATGCGGACAATTACAGGAACCGCAGAATTTCGGTTTGGTTTTTATCCGGATACGATGGTTTTGACCATCCTGTTTTTCTGCGCGGCGTTTCTTTTCGTGGGGCTCGCCAACAGCCGCAGGATCCGTAAAATAAAACTGGTCGATCTGCTGAATGAAAACAAAAACGGCGAGAGCCAGAATACGAAAAAGAACCATTATTTTCTTTCGGTTCTTATCACGATCCTGTGCTTCGGTATTACCGGGGCGGTATTAGTTCAGTTCACCCGCCAAAACGGCGTCTACGCCGGAAATATTCCGGAAGAGATCAGCAACCGTTTTCAGGCTGTGGCGATTGCTGCGGCCATCACCGGCATATTTTCCATATATCATTCCATCGCGTGGATATTAGCGCTCATCCGAAGCCGGAAGAAATGGAAAAACCGCGGGATCAATTCTGTGCTGCTTGGCAATCTTTCTCAAAAGGTCTTTTCTACCGCAAAGATACTTTCTATTTCGACCTTGGCTATCACGATCTCGCTGGCAGCCTTTGTGATCATGCCAATATTGGCAGAGATCGCCACGGGGTTCCTGAACTACCGTATGGCCTATGACCTGATGATTTACAATACCTATCGGTATATTGATGAAATAGACGACATTCCCCAGATCGACTATTCCTTTGTAAGAGATATTCTGGGGGAACATCATATCACCGTTTCGGAGGATATTTCCCAGCGAAGTTTCTTTATATGGGAACGGGATTTTAATACAGTGGCCGAGAGAAAAAACTGGCGCGACCTGCCGAGGCTGGCTATGAGTATTTCCGATTACAACCATATGCGGGAAATGGCCGGGATGGAACCGATTCGTCTGGCCGGCGGTGAATTTTTCGTTCATCTTGATTACGAAATGGATATGGACACATTCGAAGAGGCTTTAGGCAGCGGCAGCCGGGCCATTCGCTTAGATGACGGGACCATTCTCAATCTGGCGGAGCCGGCGGTTCATAACGAGCCGCTGGGAAACTATCTGTTCCACTCCGACGACTCGATCCTCGTCTTCCCGGATGACATTTGTCAGGGTCTTCATCTGGCCTGCACCTGCTATTATGCCAATACCGGGGAAGCTGTTCCGTACAGTCTCTGCGGCACGATCAGCGATGAGATTTCGGCCGCTTTCCATGACCGATATGAGTATCTGTTTGACCGGTACGAGACAAAATATCAATCGGATAAAAATTATTTGACTTTTATCGGGACCCGTTTTCGGACCCAGGAGCAGAACGACGTTGCTTTGACCGCGACCAGTATGCGTCTGCTGGGAATTTACTCCGGCATCGTTTTCTTTATCATTTGCATGACCGTTCTGGCCCTGCATCTTACAACCGATACGATCAGCCAGCGCACTCAATACCGCACTCTATTCCAGCTCGGGACGGACCGGCAGGATATCATAAAGATGGTAAGCAGACAGAGCGCCATATATTTCTTCCTGCCCTGTATCGCCGCCTTTCTGGTGGCTCTGCCGCTGATCTACTCCTTTATGGTCCGGTATGGATATAAAGTGTTTACCTACATCGGCAGCGTTGGTTTCCGGTTCGGCGTATGGATCCCCTGTCTGCTGATCCTGGTGATCCTTGCCAGTTACTACGGCGCAGCGATCTATACGATCCAAAAGGATCTGGAGAATGCGCTTGGCAATGAGAAATAGACCCGGGATCACCGCCCCCCGGCGCCCCAGTCTATCACGAAACGAACAGCCAAAAAAGGGATCACCGACATAAAAATTCAATTGCATTATCTTTCAGCATGTGGGTAATTCTCACATAAAATTCATTTTCTGGCAAAGGGACGGTTGCCCATTGCAGTGTACTCCTCTTTCCGCCGACAGGCATTATCCATCCCCCAGCGCCGCCCGGCACCGCTTCTTGTAGCAGGCGATCCCGTATTTCAGCACGTTCTCGATGCCGTCGTCTGTAAAGATCTCGTCATAGCGCCTTGTTTCGATCTGCGCGAGCGCCGCCTGCGCCGCAGACTCCAAGTTGCCGTCCTCCGCGTATTTCACCTCGATAACGATCCCCAGGCTGCCATCCTCTGCCTCCACGAGGATGTCGCTGTAACCGTCGCCGGACTCCCGGTTACTGGTCACGATCCAGTCCGCCTTGTA
>CANQYH010000366.1 GCA_947628025.1 uncultured Lachnospiraceae bacterium
CAATCGCTGCAGGCCGCATAAATTCAGCGTTTGCAGCGATTTTCTGCCTATATAACTGTTAAAAACCGGATTATATACCGAAATCGAAGACGATATCAAGTCTTATTATGAAAAACAGCATTTTGGTATAAAACTGTGCAGCCGGGCGGAGCGCGGGGGAATTAAGAAATCTGCATGATTGACAGTTCCGGTACGGGATGGTAGAATTGTAAAAATAGCCGGAAAGGACGGAAGCGGCGTGGGACGGTTCAAGACTGCCTGTGTGCCCGGGAGCGCCGCGAGAACAGACCAGGTAATAGGAAGTGAAGAAGTTGGAAAGGAACACTGTATTTGAGCAGAGGCTGGCAAAGCGTTACGATGAGCTGAAGTGGCTTTATATGGAGCTTTATGACGATGAGGACCGGTTCGCGCAGCTGTGTGCTGCCATGGGGGAATTTTATAGCGGTCGTAAGGAAGAACTGAGGGAACTGGATCTGAAGCGGGAGGCCGATCCCGGCTGGTTCAGGAGCAGCGGCCTGCTGGGGATGATGATGTATACGGAGCAGTTCGCCGGGGATTTGAAAGGCGTTGAGGCGCATTTGGATTACATAAAGTCCTGCGGCGTGAATTATCTGCATCTGATGCCGCTGATGGAATCACCGGCCGGACGTTCCGACGGCGGGTACGCGGTGTCGGACTTCCGGAAAGTCCAGAAACAGCTGGGGACCGTGGAGGATCTGGAGCATTTGGCCGGGGAATGTCATAAGCAGGGCATCAGTCTGTGCCTGGATTTTGTCATGAACCATACCTCGGAGGATCACGAGTGGGCGAGGCGTGCGCGGGCCGGAGAGAAAGAATATCAGGACCGGTACTTTTTCTACGACAGCTGGGAGATCCCGATGCGGTTCGAGAAGACGGTCCCGCAGGTTTTTCCGACGACGGCGCCCGGCAATTTCACCTGGCTGCAGGACGCGGGCAAACATGTGATGACGACGTTCTATCCCTACCAGTGGGACCTGAATTACGGCAATCCGGTCGTATTTAACGAGATGGTCAAAAACTATCTGTTTTTGACCAACCTGGGCGTCGACGTGGTCCGGTTGGACGCCGTGCCATATATATGGAAAGAATTGGGGACGACCTGCCGCAATCTGCCGCAGGTGCATACGCTGGTGCGGATGATGCGGATGATCGGCGAGATCGTGTGTCCGGGTGCGCTGCTTCTGGGAGAGGTCGTGATGGAACCGGTCAAGGTAGCGCCCTATTTCGGGACGGTGGAAAAGCCGGAATGTCATATGCTTTACAATGTGACCACCATGGCGACGGTCTGGCATACGGTGGCGACCCAGGACGTGCGCCTTTTGAAAAAGCAGCTGGCGGCCGTCTATGAACTGCCGAAGACGTACACATTTTTAAATTATCTGCGCTGCCATGACGATATCGGCTGGGGACTGGATTATGATACGCTGGAGCAGTGGGGCATGATGCAGATCCCCCACAAGCAGTTCCTGAACGATTTCTTTACCGGAAAGTCGGCGGAGAGTTTCAGCCGCGGCGAACTGTATAACAATGACCCGATCACTCGGGACGCCCGTTTTTGCGGCACGACAGCCTCGATGTGCGGGATCGAAAAAGCCGGTTTCTGCGGTGATGAGTATGGGATGGACCTGGCGATCCGGTTGGATCTGATGCTTCACGCGTTCATGCTGTTCCAGGCCGGGATTCCCGTGATCTACAGCGGGGACGAAGTGGGGCAGGTCAACGATTACACCTACAAGGACGATCCGGAGAAGCGGCTGGATTCCCGCTATATTCACAGAGGGAAGTTCCAGTGGCACCTGGCGGAGAATATCGCGAAAGACGGAACGGTCCAGAGCCGGTTGTTTCCGGCGCTTCGGAAACTGGAAACGCTGCGCGCATCCCACGAGGCGTTCGGCGCGGATGCCTATGCCCAGGTGCTGGAAACCGGAAACGACAGCGTGCTGATGCTGCGGCGGACCGCGCAGTCGGAGACGCTGACCGGCGTTTTCAATTTCAGCAGAAGCTGGAAAGAGATTCCGTGGAACGAGGGCGGTACGGACCTGGTGAGCGGCGATCCGCTCGGCGGGGCCGAAAAGATCCGGATGCGGGCGTTTGATTTTGTCTGGATCAAAAGCGTATAGGAAAATGAGCGGCGGCGCATACTTTTCCTGAGGCGGATGACGCGGGAAAAGGAATGGAGCGGGAGAGGGATCTGCCTGGCAGAGAGGATTCCTCTCCCGTTTTTGTGTCCGGATCCTGCCGAAAGCCGCAATACGGTCCGGCCGGGGCGGGGGACCGGCGAAATGGGCAAATGGGGAAGAGAACAGTTATGGGGGAAGAGAAAAATGACGGACAGAGGAAGACGGACGAAAGGAAAGCAGGAAAAAGAGTTTCTGAATACGGGAGATCCAAAAGCAGCGGAGGAGAATCAGGGGCCGAAAGAGAGCGACCCGGCTCCGGGCGCGGGCGGCAAGTGGCTCCGGGCGCTGAAGATCCTGGGCGTCGCGGCGGCGGTCTATGTCGTGTTTCGGTATCTGCTGCCGTTAGTGATGCCTTTTGCGCTGGCCTGTATGGCGGCGGTGCTCCTGAAACCGTCGGCGGAGAGAGCGGCGGGACGGCTCCGCGTGCGGATCCGGGGACGCAGCTTCGGGATCGCGCCCTGTGTAATCGGGATGTTGGAATTATGCGGCATCCTGGCGGTCCTGGGCGCGGCGGCCTATACCGGCGGAAAGCGGCTGTATGAGCAGGGGATGATGCTGATGGAGCAGGCGCCGGTCTGGCTGGACAGGCTGAACCGGTGGCTGACGGGGGCCTGCCGTCAGATGGA
>CANQYH010000367.1 GCA_947628025.1 uncultured Lachnospiraceae bacterium
CCCAGTTCATGCGCCAGATATCGCTCCTGGCCCGGCCCCACATAGATCCGGTTCCCCTGGGCATACGCCAGCGCGCCCAGCCGGGCCGGGCGGGGAGAGCCGTAATCGACACGGACATCGTCGAGAGACACCCCGCTACGGCGTTCAAAATCCCGCTTCATCGAAAAAGGCAGACCGGTCCCCGTCCGCCCGGGCGCCGTTTTTTTGATCCTTTCATGCTCCATATGCCGTCCTCCGCCCCCTTTCCGGCAGGCAGAATCCTCCCCCGCCGCCCCGCGGCGCAGGTTCAGATATCTGCGCATTTCCGACAAAAAAATCCAATATTTTCCAAAAAATATTATACGTGGAAACGGATCAAAAATCAACCATTTATTTCCCCTCGTATATATCTCTCAGATCCACGTCTGGCACCGTATTTTCTTTTATCTCCGCCTCATACGGGAAAGTTCCGACCGACCGGTTCCGGAACGTTCCGATCTCTTTTTGGACCGCAAGAACGGCAAAATACCAAAGATATCCTCTTTAAAAAAAGCAAAAACCATTCAATGATTCCATACGGCGTCCGCCAGGGCCGGATCGGCCTGCCTCGCCAGTTCCTTTTCTTCCCGGGCTTTCTGCTCCTGTCCCATATCTTTATAGATCAGCGCGCGAAACGCATGGACGTCCGCCGGATTGGGAGACAGCGCCCCCAGATCGCCGGCCAGCTCCAGGGCTTTTCCATATTCTCTCAGCGCATTATACGTAAGGATGCGGTAGATCAGCAGATCCATATCTTTTCCCCGGGTCCCGTCCAGCCCCTCCAGGCTCTTCGACAACATCCGGAACCGTCCCTCCGCTTCCTCTTCTTTTCCGCTCTCCCGCAAAGCGGCGGCTGCATAAAACTCCGCGGACGCGCGGACGGACGGTTCCGTCTCTTCCCGCCCGCGAAGACCGTCAGCCATCTCGATCACATGCGCATAGTCCTGCGTATCAATATAGAACTGCAGCAGAAAAGAGAGCAGATCCGTGTCGTCCGGCGCCGCTTCCAGCCCCCAGCGAACGCTCCCGACGATTCTCTGGGGTTCTTCTTTGCGCAAAAACAGATCCGCTTCTTCCCAAACGACCCGCTTGCGCTCATCCGGCGTCGCCGCTTTTTCTTTGACTGCGGCGATCTCCCGCTCAGCCTCTTCCAGCCTGCCCCGGACCGCGTACAGATGGGCGCAGAGGAGCCCGATCCGCACGTCTTCCGGAAACGCGGCCCGCGCCCGCGAAAGGCAGGCCTCCGCCCGGTCGTACTCATGCTGCTCGATCAGGAGCCTGGTCCGGATCTCATGGACATCTACGGCGTCAGGAAGCGTGCTTTCAAACGCATCCAGCGTATCCAGTGCCTCGTCCGTTTTGCCCAGTTCCAGTTCCAAAAGGAGCTTCTGCCGCCACAGCGCCTCCGAAAGCGGCTGTTCCTCCACCGCCCTGGACGTGTACCGGAGCGCCTGCTCCGTATCGCCGCAATTATAAAAACTGTTGCCCATAAACAGGTACAGATTGGGGGCATGGCAGCCGGCCTCTTCCGCCTTGAGATAATACTGCGCCGCCTCCTGCCACTGTTCTCTCAGATAGCAGACCCCGGCCAGCCCGAACCAGGCCTCCCCCAGGGTCCCGTCCAGTTCCGCGGCCCTCCGAAACATGGCGGCCGCCTCCTCCATCTCTCCCAGATCCGTCAGGATCTTCCCCAGACAAACGCAGGTTCCGGCAGAATCCGGCCTCAGCTTCAGCGCTTTTTGAAACGCTTCTCTGGCCTCCCGATATTTCCGCTTTTTCATCAATACGGCCCCCCGCTGTATAAGATCCGGAAACAATGCTCTGCGGTCCATTCTGTCATTCCCCTTTCTGTCATTTTCTTTACCAGATAACGACACTTTCATTGTATCATCTGAGGGTCGATTGTCAATTATAAATAATTGTTAAAGATATGATATTTTAATCTTTAAAGATTATAAAAATAAATCTTTATGAATCATTATATTTTGTTCGATCCGGCTTATACTTGGTTCATAGGGGGAGATAAAATCATGATCTTAAAAACCGCCGACCGGATCCGCGAACTGCGCGAAAAGAACAATCTGACCCAGACACAGCTGGCCCGCACGCTTTATGTGTCCCGCTCCTGCGTCAACTCATGGGAAATGGCCAACTCCGTTCCGCCTACCCAAAAAATAGCCGAACTCTGCCAGATCCTGCATACCACGTCCGATTATCTTCTGGGCATCGACTCCGAAGAGACGATCCTGATCGAAGCGTACGCCCCGGAAGAAAAAGAGATTCTTTACCGCCTTTTAAGCTATTTCGACGGCAGGCGGCCCAAAAGCGACGCTTCCTGAACCCCGGCCAGCCGCGCTGCTGCAAGTCAAACGTTTTCCGGATCTGCTGCGGCCGCATCCACCGGGCGCTCTCCGCCTCAATTCCAGCGGTTCCGTAAGAAAAGCGCGGCATGACCGAGATCACGCCGCGCGCTGAAAACAATTTGAATTCGTTTGATGGGCACCGCCTCCGCGGCGCCCCTTATTTTATCACATGATATCCTCTGGATCTTCTCCGACTGTTCCCGGATCACTCCGCGCCGTACAGTCCGATCAGCTTCTTCAGGTAATCGTAACGCTCCTTGGCCTCTGCCTCGTTGCGGGCAAACAGCTTCGCAGCTCTCTCCGGATTCTTCATGGCCAGGGACGCGTAACGGACCTCGCCTTTCAGGAAATCCTGATAGCCTTCCATCTTCGGCTCCTTGCTGTCCAGAGTGAACTTGTTCTCCGCAGCCGGATTGAAGCGGAAGTT
>CANQYH010000368.1 GCA_947628025.1 uncultured Lachnospiraceae bacterium
CTGGTCCTATCGGTCGTCTTCATTTTTGCAACGGATTATATGTTTGTCAAATGGTTCGCGGTACGGCTCCCGAAGGGGCTGATCGGATTTTAGAAAGGAGGGGCACAGATGTATTTATCTGGTTTTATGGCGGTGCTGACGAATCCGCTGATCTGGGTGATGATGATCGTCGGCGTCACGGTCGGGATCGTGGACGAGCGTTCGGAACTGGCGGCCTGTTACCGGGGGATCCCGCAGAACGACGTAGGCTTCCGCACGGACGTCCTGGACTGCTGTCCCAAGGCGAAAGGCATGATGATGCTGATCCGGTCCATGGCTCCGGAAGTGATTGCGGTGGACGAGATCGGCAGCCGGGAGGACCTGGAGGCAATGGAATATGTGAGGAACTGCGGCTGCCGGCTGCTGGCGACGGTACACGGCAGCTCACTGGAGGAGGCGGAGCAGAACCCGGTCCTGAAAAAAATGGCGGAGGGCCGGGTGTTTGAGCGGTATGTGATCCTGAGCGGCCGCCGGGGTGTGGGGACGATCGAGGAGATCCGCGGGAGAGACGGAGAATTGTGCGGCCGGGACATTGGCGGGTGAACGGTCGGGTGAGAGGCAAGGGACGGTTTTGGCGCGGGATGGCTGCCCCATCGATCGTCACGCTATCCGCCAGGTTTTCGGGGATGGTGTGAAAATAGGGAGGCTGGGAGACAACCCTGGCACCGGCGTCAAGCCGCGGAAAGGAGGAGAATGCTTTTGTGGATCAGACTGATCGGGTGCGCGCTGGTGACGGTGTCCTGCGGCGCCCTGGGATTTTGGAAAGCCCGTCAGTGGAAAGAGCACCGGAAACTTTTGGAGGATCTGCGCCGGCTGGTCTATCTGCTGCGCGGAGAGATCCTGTATGCGCGATCTCCTCTGGGAGAGGCGCTGGAACGGGCGGGAGCGAAATCGGACGGACCCGCGGCGGTCTGGTTCCGGAGCGTCGCAAAGCGCCTGGAGCAGCAGGAGGGCCAGCCGTTTGCCCGGATCTGGCAGCAGGAACTGGACAAGCAGGCGGGGGCCATGCTCTTATCGCAGAGGGAACGGCAGGAGCTGAAAGAGTTCGGGGAGCATCTGGGCTATCTGGATGTGGAGATGCAGGAGCGGACCATTGCCCTGTACCTGGAGCAGCTGGATATGACGATTGGTTTTTACCGGGATCATGAGCAGGAACGGACGCGGATGTGCGCCAGCCTGGGGATCCTGGGCGGGCTGTTTCTGGCGGTGATCCTGTGTTAGCGGATACCGGAGATAGGAGGAGAAAATGAGCGTAAATCTGATCTTTCGGATCGCGGCGGTAGGGATCCTGGTTTCGGTCATCTGCCAGATCCTGAAACACAGCGGGCGCGACGAGCAGGCGTTTCTGACCAGCCTGGCCGGACTGGTGCTGGTCCTGTTCTGGATGGTTCCCTATATTTATGAATTGTTCGAAACCATACGGGATCTGTTCGCGCTGTGAAGAAAGGGGAGAATGGCATGACGGTGATCACGATCGCGGCGATCGGCATCGCGGCGGCGCTTTTGGCGACGCAGTTTAAAGCGGTAAAAGGGGAATACAGCGTTTACCTGACGGTGGCGGCGGGCCTGGCGATCTGCTTTTACAGCGCCTCGCGGCTAGAAACGGTCGTGGAGACATTCCGACGGATCATGTCTTATATTCAGATCGACAGCGTTTATCTGGATACGCTGCTGAAAATGACAGGGATCGCCTACATTGCGGAATTTGCTTCCGGCATCTGCCGGGACAGCGGGTACGGGGCCCTGGGCAGCCAGGTTGAGATCTTTGGGAAATTGTCCCTGCTGGCAGTCAGTATGCCGATCCTGCTGGCGCTGATGGAGACGCTGCAGGGATTTTTGTCATGAGACGGCGGGGGAGACGAAAGACAATGGCGCTGTGGGCGGGGTGCTGCATTCTGACGGCGGCGCTGGTTCTGCTTTGCGCGGGGGAGGTCCGTGCGGAGGATCTTTTGTCCGATGAATACGATTCCGCGGGCTTTGCGGATATCATGGACCGTCTGGATCTGGATGAGATCGAAGCGTATCTGAACGGACGGCAGGACGGGGAGGGCGCGAACCTGCCCGGGCTTACGGAAACGATGAAACAGCTGCTGCGGGGAGATCTGACGGCGCTGGGGCAGGCGATGATCGGCGCGTTTAGGTCGTCGCTGCTTTCGGAGATCTCTCTGGGCAGCCGCCTGGCGGGACAGATCCTGCTGTTGGGGATCATGAGCGCGGTTTTTCATAATTTTTCCGGTATTTTTCAGACCAGCCAGATCTCGGAAACCGGATTTTTCATCGCCTATCTGCTGCTGTTTACGTTTCAGACGGCGGCGATGACAGTCAGTATGCAGGTGGCGGCGGAAACGGTGGAGCAGATCCTGGGGTTTATGAAAGTGCTGATGCCGTCCTATTTTCTGGCTGCGGCCTTTTCCGGGGCCAGCGTCTCGGCGGCGGCCATGTACGAGCTGACGATGCTGGGCATGGCCGCCGGAGAAACGCTGCTGCATACGGTCATGATTCCCATGGTGCGTGTGTTCCTGGTCCTGACTATGGCTGGGAACCTGGTGAAAGACAATCCGTTTTCGAAACTGACGGCTCTGGCGGAGCGGGCGATCGGCTGGGGGATGAAGACACTTTTGGGTGTCGTCCTGGGCGCGCATCTGCTGCAGGCGCTGGTTCTGCCCTACGTGGATTCCGTGAAAAATGGGACCGTCCGCAAGCTGGTAGGGATGATACCGGGGATCGGCCAGGGGGCGGCCGGA
>CANQYH010000369.1 GCA_947628025.1 uncultured Lachnospiraceae bacterium
AATCGAAAAGCGTTCCCTCTACGGCGGCTTCCGCGCTTCCCTGGTAAAGCACGGTCAGATCGACCCGCTCCACGAAGAATTCTTCCCCCAGGATCGCGTTTCGTGTCCGCAGGACCAGGCAGTAATAATAACCTGACATATCCCTGCGCAGCGCCTCCAACGGGATCACTTTCGGATAAACCTCAGATTCTTTCCGGCAGGAATAAGAGGTTACAGAGCCGATCGGGATCTCCAGTTCTCCCAGATCCGCCTGAAACGTCCCCGCTTCCTCGCCCAGCAAATTCATCTCGCCGACGACCGCCTCCACGCTCCAGTTCGTGCCCGGGACCGTGACCGAAAGCAGGTCCCCGACGGATAATTCCTGTTCCGTCTTTTGAAATTCCGCCTCGAACACACGGCTGCCGTAAGCCACGGAAACCCGCTCCTCCCCGCTGCTGGTCCGCCCCGCCGTCAACTCCTGCAGGACCACGGTCCCGGCCCGGTCAGAACGCCGGATCCCCTCCTCGGCCAGAAGCGCGTCCAGTTCTTCGATCTCCCGCTCCGCCGACCGGATATCCAGTTCCTGCAGACGGCGATCGATCTGCGCCAAACGGCTCTGCTGCGCACGGGTCAGAGCGGCGTACCCGTCGCTCCGCGCCGCCAGCTCCAGGTTCCACTGCGCGTCCTCCACCCCTTTTTCCAGGGCCTCCAGCTTCTCCTGCGCCGTTTTCCATTCGTCCTCCGTCTGCCCGATGGCGGCCAGATACGTTTTTTTCAATTCTTCCTTTTCCTCCGAAGCGCCGCTTCCGCCCCCGGCGCTTTCCTCCTGCGCCTGGATATAACGCTCCCGAAGTTCCCCCAGCTTTCTCTCCCATTCTGCCTCCAGGGCGTACCGGTCCTCCCAGGCCCGGTCCAGCTGAAGTTCCAGCTTCTCGATCTGGGCCCGGCACTGCCGGAGCGTATCCAGTGCACCGGCATTGGAGGGACTGGCTTTTCTCGCACGTTTCGCCTTGTCCTCTTCCTGCTTCGCCGCCTCGATCTCCGCTTTCAGATCCTCGATCTGCCGGTCCGACTGTACCAGCGCCGCGTCCCGCTCCCTCACGCCCTCCTCCAGCTCGTCATAGGCCGTCTGCCTTTCCTCCGTCAGAGAACGCTGCAGCTCTTCCTCCGCCTTTTTCAGTTCCTTTTCATAATCGCTCTGCAGGCGTTTTTTCTCCACAAAATACTCCGCCCACGCTTCATCGTACTCCTGCTGCCCCTCCTCCAGCTCTTTCTGCGCCAGAAGCAGTTCCCTCTGCGCCAGCTCCGACTGTGTAACCTGTTCATAAACCTCAGAGGTTACCGCCGACCGTTCCAGATTCAGTTTCAATCTCTCCAGCTGCTCCGTCAGCTCCTCTTTCTTCTCCAGGATGGAATCCTCGCGGAAGCGGAACAATTCGTCCCCCACCTGCACCTCGGTCCCGGCCTCCACCGCCGACTCCACTTTCAGCCCGGGGAACACGTCAAAATAGACGACCTCTTTTTCCCTTACCTTTCCCGTGCCGGTGATCAGCGTCTCGATGCTTTTCTGTTTGGAATAGCCCGTCAGCACTTTCGGGATCGTGATACTGTCGTAGACCCTCGATACCAGCGTACAAAACAGCATGAACAGGAAGAAACCGGCCAGGATCCTCCGCCGCCAGCCGCGCCTGTGTTCCATGATCTTCGTTCCCTCCTCTCATTCCTTTACGCCGGACGCCGCGATCCCCTGCTCCAGCTCGCTCTGTCCGTTCAGATAAAACAATACCGGCGGCGCCATCATCACCAGGCAGGCGGCAAAGGCCACCGACGCCTTGTCCTGGGCGATATTGGGCAGATACAGCGACAGCGGCCAGAGCGCGACATTTTTCAGGTAGGCCACCGGCTGCTCCAGCGCGTTCCACAGGTCGATAAACCCTAAAAGCATGGCGGTTACGATACCAGGGTACCCGGACGGCATGCCTACATAGAAAAAGGTCTTCCATTCTCCCGCCCCGTCCAGATAGGCCGCCTCCAGAAGCGCCGCCGGGATCGTCTCGAACGATTTCGTCATGATAAAGACCGGAAATGTGGACCAGATCCCCGGCAGGATCAGCGCCAAATGGGTATCCAAAAGATGCAGCCGGTCCAGCACCAGATAATTGGAGACCTGCGTCACCTGAAACGGCAGCACCATCAGCAGGATATAAAAGAAAAACAGCGCTTTCTTCCCCGGAAACGAGAACCGCGCGAACGCCCAGGCCGCCGGCGCTCCGATCAGCAGCTGCCCCGCCAGGGCCGGCAGCGTCTGGATGCAGGAATTCCAGAACATGACGAAGAATCCCGGCGAGCGGAACAGCAGCTCGATCAACGGTTCGGCAGAGGGATAGTCCGGGAGCAGCGCAGCCCGGACCTGGTCCCGGCCTCCCCCCAAAGGCTCCAGGTACCGCCAGAGCAGTTCATCCTCCGGCATCAGGCAGGCGGCCAGCATCAAAAGGATCGGGAGCCAGACCAGCAGGCTCAGGACCGCGAGACAAAGCGTGCGCAGACGCGCCGCGCGAAAATGGCGTAATCGGAACACGGCCAAACTCTCCCTCCCATTCGTTCACTCAAACCTATTTTAACGGGGTACGATCTTTAACTCCGCAGCCGCCGGATCCCGGCCGCCAGCAGGCGGACAGCGGCCAGAGCCAAAGCCAGCAGCAGCGACGCTCCCACCAGCAGCATGGCGGCGGTACACATATTCTGGACGTCCAGGGTCAGGAACCAGTGGCTGAACAGGTGCGGCGCCATATAGATCGAAG
>CANQYH010000370.1 GCA_947628025.1 uncultured Lachnospiraceae bacterium
ATATGCAGGAACTCCCGCATGGCGCTTCCCGTACCCCACATGACAACCTGGGGGGAATTGTTTATCTTAGCTTCATGGAATTTTCTCAGGAGCGCCGGGATCACATGGGAGTTCTCCGGATGGTAATTATCTCCGGGTCCATACAGGTTGCAGGGCATTACGGAAATATAATCCGTCCCGTATTGCCGGTTATAGAACTCACACATCTTAAGGCCGGCGATCTTGGCTATGGCATAAGCCTCGTTCGTCTTTTCCAATGGCGCGGTCAAAAGATATTCCTCACGGATCGGCTGAGGCACGATCCGGGGATAAATACACCCGCTGCCCATGAATAGAAGCTTCTTCACATTATTCTTATAGGCACTGTGGATCACATTCGTTTCGATGGCAAGGTTGATATACATGAACTCGGCCGGAGCCATCTCATTTGCATGTATCCCTCCCACCTTTGCAGCCGCCAGGAATACATACTCCGGTTTTTCCTCATTAAAAAAGGACTCCACGTCTTCCTGACGCGTCAAGTCCAGTTCGGAATGGGTTCTTGTTATAATGTTCTCATAGCCTTCCTTTTTTAACTTTCTGACTATGGCTGAGCCTACCAGGCCGTTATGACCTGCCACATAAATTTTCTCACTTTTTTCCATCTATGAATTCTCCTCTAAATAATAAATATCATAATGTTCAGCTTATCATCCGAAAATAATCCTTCAAAATTTTTACTAATGCCATTAGAATTTAATATTCTATACTTATTATCGAAAGCCAGGACAAATTTACCACACACAATACTTCTTTTATACAGCCCCGTCCCCCGCCAGTACTACTTGTACTGTCTTAAACAATAGTTTGATATCCAGCATCAAACTCCACCGGTTGATATACTCCGTATCCATACGCACCACATCTTCAAAATCGCTGACCTGATTCCTCCCGCTGGTCTGCCACACCCCAGTAATTCCTGGCCGCACCGACAATCTCCTCAGATACCTCATCTCATAGGAATCGTATTCCTCTTTCGTAGGCGGCCGCGTGCCAACCAGACTCATATCTCCTTTCAGCACATTCCAGAACTGCGGCAGTTCGTCAATGCTTGTCTTGCGGATAAATGTCCCTATGCCTTTGATGATCCGCGGGTCATTCTTCATCTTGAACATAGCTCCTTTCATCTCGTTATGTGCCATCAGTTCTTTCTTCCGCTCCTCCGCATCCGTATACATACTGCGGAACTTATACATACGAAAGCGGCGGCCATTTTTGCCTACACGGATCTGACTGAAAAAAGCCGGCCCTGGATCGGCAATCTTGATGGCCGGTACTACAAATATGCAGGCGATGCCGGTAATCAAAAGGCCAGCGCAGCTTCCCACGATATCCATAAGGCGTTTCAGCCACATTTCCCACGGGCGTACCATACGGATAGCGGTGGTGATCACCGTACCGCCAGCAAAGTCCTCCACATACGTCGGCGTGTTAAAATGAATGATCTCTCCGATGTCCATATGGACAGTCAGTCCGGCCTGGAGGAATTCGTCCATCTGCTCCCGATCCAAGGCAAAGCCCGGACGAATCAGGACCTCATCGACTACGTGTTTAATTAAATATTCACGGATCGCATCGACGGTCGAAATGACCGGGATACCAAATATCTGACTTGCAGAATCCCTGTTATTAGTCCGTTTATTTATAGTTTGTACTGCAGATACATCGTCTTTGTTTTCATCCTCCAGGGAAGTGGGCTTTTTACTGCCGGGAACCTCGGATACCGCAGCCTCACTGCTGGCCTTTGCCGCCTCGCGTGAGATTTCATTTGTTTCTCCATCAGTCAGATAAATACCGCAGATCTCACAGTCCAGTACTTTCGCCTGCTTCCATTCGTTCATGATCCGGGCGGCCTGCTCCGGTACGGTTACCAGAAGCACCTGGCGCTTCCGCGTCCGCCGGTCAATGCGGACGATTTTCAAAACCTGTTTCCATAGACAGCGCACAACCACGCACAGGATGATCCCCAAGGCCCACAGAAGCAGGAACACCTCACGGGAATAGGAAAATTCTTTGAGGAAAAAGGCGGCCGTAATTAATAGCGCCTCCACGATGGTTACATGCAGAATTGTCTGTCTGCATTCGCGTATGTAGTCCCGGCGCAGGATGTCGTGATAACTCTCACGCATAACGCCGACGACGATACTGGCGGCGGCCAGCATGAATGCCAGGCTCTGGTAAATATTGCTGAAGCCGCTGTAGGACCAGTTATGACGAATACCATAGCTGATGATCAGTGCCAGTTCCAACATAACCACATCCAGAACCAGGAAATCCAGATGCTTGCTCCAGCCTTTCATGCTCTTGATATACATATCAGGTCACCTCTTACGTAACTTGATTCTTTTGTCTGATGTATCTGCCATGTCGCCACTTCCACCGTAACGCCGACAGATTCTGCCGGTATGACCGGCTACGGTCGATCTGGCATTTCACAATTATACCGCCACATTGACTTTTTCCTGCTCTTCCCCCTGTTCCGGCTTCCCGACCCTGTCTCCCCGCGGGATCATCGTCACAGTCTCGCACACCCGGTAGGTGTTCTTCCCTGTCTCGTCTTTCCTGACCGCCAGCACCGTATAATGATCCGCCGCTGGCGGTTCGGCCACAGCTTCGACTCCCTTATACAGGGCCTTTTCGCCCACGTCCACGTCCAGCAGGAGGCCCAGGGGGATCACTACGTCCTCTCCCCACAGCTTTTTATGCGTCTTCGCGAACCGGCTGGAGAAGC
>CANQYH010000371.1 GCA_947628025.1 uncultured Lachnospiraceae bacterium
CCAAAATTCGCCCTGCCCCCATATGGGCCGTTACCGCAGCAGTCCCCAGTCCGCCAGCGTATCCTCCCACTGCGGGTAGTCGTTTCGAATCCGCCGGACGCAGCGCGTGCAGAACGCCTGCCGCTCCTGCTCCAACTGCCGCATCTGCCGCTTATAACCCCACAGGTGGGTCGCCAGATCCTGTTCGTCCAGCCGCGGCGCATCCAAAAGGTACTCCAGATCCGCCCCGCGGGCTTTGGCATACATGGGCAGGATCCGCTGCTCGGCAAAACACATCGCGGTGATGGGATTCATCCGCTGCGGATCGATCCCTTTCATAAACGCAAACGCCGCCTCCGTATAACCGTTTTTCAGATCTTTTTCCGGCAGATAGAGAAACGCCGTATTGGCGGGCCGGAGCGAAAGATCCCACTCCGCGGGGGATTGATAACCGGGGAGCATCCGGAACGTGCGCGGATCCGGATAGACCTCCGGCGTCAGCTCCTCGCTGTGGGCGGCGACAATCGCTCCCCGTAAAAACGGCCTGACGTCCCGCCAGACGATCAGGTCCGTGTCCAGCATCACGCAGGGGGCCTCCATCCGTCGGAGGGCCCAGAGTTTCCCTGCCGCCCAGAAAAGTACCGGATCGATCCGCTCGGGAATCTCTTCCAGCTCCGTACCAATCCCGCCCTCCCACAGGCCGCCCAGTCCCTTTTTTTCAAAAAATGCCGCCCCGTCCCGGTCCGTGACCATCCGCACCGGGCCGTTGTGCTCCTGCCATTTAAGGGCCGAGAGCATCATCGTCAGCAGCTCGAACTCCTCCCATCGGACCTGCCCGCCGCAGCGGTACCGGTTCGGCTTCGACCAAAATGAATGAAACGCCAGCATCCGGTTTCTCCCGCCCTAGATCAGGTGCAGCCCGTAGCCGCCGCAGCCGGAACCGCCCGAAGACGGTACGGTCCCATCCCCGGAAACCGCCCACAGATCCGCGGAAAGATGCTCATGGCCATGCAGGACCGTCAGGGCATGACGGATCGCGCCGTCCGTGATCTCCAGTCCCAAAACATCTGCCAGCTTCCTAAGAAGCTCCTCTTCCGGCAGCGCCGCGCCGATCTCCCGCACCGCCGCCGCTTCTTTCTCATAGCCGCGCTCCCAGAGCCAGGCTGCCAGGCTGCCGTCCGCCTGATACGACAGCACTTCCCCCGCCGAAAAATACATCCGGATCTCCGCCAGGTTCCGGACCGGAAAACCGTTCAGCACCAGTCTGCATCTATTTTTGTCCATCTTTTTTTCGTCCATCCTTTTCTCACCGCCGCCTTGTTTTCCATGATCTGACTCTCTATTTACAAACGGGACCTGCCGGTACGGTCCGCAGCCGGCCTGCACGCCGCTTTCCCGCAGGCGCTGCCGCAGCTCCGCTACGTCCCCGTGGAAGACCGCGCCGCGCATCCCGCAGTAATACGCGCCCTCCACGTTGCCCGGCAGGTCGTCCACGAAAAAGCACTCTTCCGCGTTCAGCCCGAACCGCCCGCACAGCAGACGGTAAATCTCCGGCTGTGGCTTCACCAGTCCCACCGACGACGACACCAGCACGCCGTCGAAGAAACGGCTGACCGGGATCTCGCGCCAGTACGCCGGATGGCGCAGGCTGGCGTTGGAGAGCAGGTACAGTTTGTATCCGGCCGCTTTCAAATCCCCGGCCAGCTCATACATTCCTTCTACGGCGCAGACGGGGCGGTCCCACTCCATCACCAGCTCCCGCGCCGCCTCGTGGAGCCGCTGCGGCAGGCGGGTGCAGATGCTCTCCCAGGCCTGCTCATCCGTCAGCGATCCCCGGTCCATCTGCGCCCATTCCAGGGAACGGAACACCTGCCAAAGCAGCTGTTTTTCGTCCTCCGGCCCGACGCCCAGACGGCGCACATATTCTTCCGGGGTGAAATGGATCAGCACCCCTCCCATATCGAACGCAATATTACGAATCATTTTATTTTCCCTCTTTTCCGGATCCCATTGGCCGCGCGGCATCCATCCTGCAGGGGTACTCCCGGCGTGTTCGCGCGGCTTTCCGGCAGCCGTTTCGGATATCGGCCGTCACATCACATCGGACGCCCCACTCCGCGCCTAGCCAGCTCCGCCAGTCTGGGATAGGCGTAATCGAAAACGCCGCGATAGGCGGAGCAGAAATAATTCTTTCCGTCCCCGTCCAGGTTCCGCAGCCTCCTGCAGCCGTTGCGGCAGAGCGCCCCCCAGCGGCAGGTCCGGCATTCATCCGGAACGGCCCGCGATATGCGGATAAATCCCAGCTCGCCGCGCCGCCGCTCCATTTCTTCAAACGTATTCTCCCGCACATTGCCCAGCCGCCAGGCATCCAGCGCGTAAAAATCGCAGGGATATATGCTCCCGTCCGCCTCGGCGACCCACTGGGCCCCGCAGACGCCGCGCATCCCGCAGCTCTCCGGCTCATAACCGTGAAGCATCAGCAGCAGATTATCGAAATACCGGTTGGAAACGTACCGTCCGGCCGAAAGATCCTGGTACCAGGCGTCAAAAACGCTTTTCAAAAACTGCTCCAGCCGCTCCGGCGTCAGGGAATATTCATGACCGCCGGGCGTTTCATTTAGCGGGTCCAGGCATTCGATAAACTGATGGTAACGGAACTGTTCCTGCTTCAAATAGGAATAGATCTTCTGTCCCCGTCTTGCGGACTGCACCGTGACCACCGTCAGGATATTGTACTCCACTTTATATTTTTCCAAAAGCCGGATGGAGGCCGTCAC
>CANQYH010000372.1 GCA_947628025.1 uncultured Lachnospiraceae bacterium
GCTCTCCGACTTCCCTGACTCCCCGACCGTGCTCGTCTTTACCCGCCGTTTTCTCCGCCTCTCCGCTCATGCTCCCGTCTCCCCCGCTTTTTCGGCTTCCTTTTCCTCCCGCTCCCGTTCCGCCTGCGATTTACGCAGGTACTCCGGGCGGAAATCGGCCGCGGATACGGTCATGCCCCGCTTCGCATATTCCATGCCGAGGGCGGCCACCGAGGAAGCTCTCTGCCGGTTGTTCGGCGCGGGCGCAAACGCGTACGGCACTCTCAAAGACGACTCGATCCTTTCACAAAACGCCGGGACGCCGTCGCCCAGGAAAGTCACAGACTCTCCGATCTCATCCAGCATTTTCAAAAGTTCTCCGATCCCCATGGCCGTCTGACCCAGGATCGGAATCGGAAAGCGCTCCGCCCGCGCCCGGTTCTTCTCATGGTCCCAGCCGTCCACCCGGTAGATACCGGTATAGACCTGGTCTCTGCGGGCGTCCAGAATCGGGCAGACCACGCCGCCGCAGCCCCACAGATTATACGCCAGCGCGTCCAGGGTCGGCACCGCCGCCAGCGGTTTTTTCAGGGCCAGTCCCAGGCCTTTCGCCGTCGCCGCGCCGATCCGCAGGCCCGTAAAGGATCCGGGTCCCGCCGCCACCGCGATGGCGTCCAGCGTCGTTTTATCCAGCTCGATCATCCGCTCCAGCTGCTCCAGCATCGGAAGCAAGGTCTGGGAATGCGTCTTTTTAAAATTCATCGTAAATTCCGCAGTCACTATATCGTCCGTCACCACCGCCACCGAAGCCGCCAGCGACGAACTCTCGATTCCTAATATTTTCATGTCTTTTACTCCGTCTCTACCGTGATCCGCCGGTAGTCGAACCCTTTTTCCACGTCCTTTTCGATAAAAACGCGGACCGCCGTCTCCGGCAGGATCTCGGCCACCTGGCGGGACCATTCGATCAGGCACACGCCCTCGCCGTAAAAACAGTCCTCGTAGCCGATCTCCTCCATCTCTTCCACGTCGCCGATCCGATACACGTCGAAATGATACAGCGGGAGCCGGCCGTCCATATACTGCTGCAGGATCGTAAACGTCGGACTGTTCACCGGCTCCGCGATATCCAGCCCGGCCGCAAAGCCCTGTGCAAACACGGTCTTACCCACGCCCAGATCTCCGTCCAGACAATATACCTGCCCCGCCGATGCTCGTTTTCCCAGCTCGTAACCCAGCTGCCAGGTCTCCCGTGGGGAAGCCGTCTCCCAGATCTCCGTCATATTCCGCCAACCTTTCTTATAGATCCTCCGCCGTTTTTCTATGTGTGGGAAACCACAGCAGACACGCGGCCGCTCCCTGCCGCAAATGCCGGCATTCTTCCAAGCATGAAAAACGATGCCCGCCGCTCTTACCGCAGCCGCCTGCGCTTCTCCGCCGGGAGCTTCAGGCGAAACAGCTCTGTGAGCGCCTCTCTCCTGTCTCCCGCCGCCGTATCCGGCAACAGATACGCATGGATACGGTCGGTATAAAGGATCGTTTCACCCAGGACATGCTTCACCTGGCGCACATCCTCCCAGGACAGCTCCACATGCTCGCCGCCCTGTTCCACCAGGATACCGCCGTCGGAAAAAGTCATATCGATCGGCTCCCGCATACCCGGTCCGGCGGCCTGTTTCCGGGCCTTTGTCAGCAATAGCAGAGGCTGCCATACGGTAAACATCAGCGCGCAGACCACCAGCAGGAACCGCTGCGGCAAAAGCATTTCCGCTCCCTGAAATATCAGCAAAAAAAGTGCCGCCAGCGTAAACAACACATTGAAAAAACCCAGATACCCTTTATTGGCATGGTACATGGAAAAACGCCACAGATCATTCGCGGTCATACGGATCCGGAAACGAAGCTCTTTCTCCTGACTCATCCCAATCTCCCTCCTGTCTCTGAACCGCAGCGGACGAAGCCGCTGCGCCCGTACATCACAGCTTCATGGTCAGCGCGATCCGTTTTTTCGCCAGATCCACGCTCAGCACCTTGACCTCTACGATATCTCCCACGCTGACGACCTCCATCGGATGCTTGATATACTTATCCGACATCTGAGAAATGTGGACCAGACCGTCCTGATGAACGCCGATATCTACGAAAGCGCCGAAATCGATGACATTGCGCACCGTCCCTTTCAGCACCATACCGGGCGTCAGATCTTTCATCTCCAGCACATCCGTGCGCAGGATCGGTTTCGGCATCTCGTCTCTGGGGTCCCTGGCCGGTTTTTCCAATTCCTTTACGATGTCCCGCAGCGTGATCTCGCCGGTCCCCAGCTCCGCCGCCAGCTTTTTATAATCGGTAATCTTTTTGCCAATGCCTTTCAAACCGCCGGCCGCGATCTCCTCCGGCCGGAAGCCCAGCTTTTCCAGAAGCGTCTGGGCCGCCTGGTAGCTCTCCGGATGGACCGAAGTGCCGTCCAGCGGGTTCTTTCCGCCGGTGATGCGCATGAAACCGGCGCACTGCTCAAAAGCTTTCGGCCCCAGCTTCGCCACCTTGAGCAGCTGGGAACGGCTCGTAAACGCCCCGTTTTCCTCCCGGTAGGCGACGATATTTTTCGCCAGCGCCTTGCTGATGCCGGAAACATATTCCAGAAGCGGGGCGGAAGCCGTATTCAGATCCACGCCCACCTTATTCACGCAGTCCTCCACGACCCCCTGCAGCGCCTCGCTTAAACGCTTTTGATTCATATCGTGCTGATACTGGCCGACGCC
>CANQYH010000373.1 GCA_947628025.1 uncultured Lachnospiraceae bacterium
CCCCCTGGGATTCGTCCTGGAGGAAGCGGCCGGGCATCTCTGGTCCCGCTGGATGGTTTTGGGCGTGCCGGTGGTATGCCTTTTTTGCGTGGTTCCGGCCCTGTATCTGTTCCATGTGCGTATATTGGGCCGAAAGTACGGCCTGGACGGTTGGAAGACCAGCTTTGCCTTGTGGCGGCGCGGCTGGCTGGAGACGGGGCTTTGGCTGTTGGGCGGGTATCTGGTGATCGTTGTTCTGATAATGGCGGTCTATCTGGCGGCCATGTGCCTGACGGCGGTTTTGACGGTGCTTCTGGTGGAGCGGGAGATGGAGCTGGCGTTTTTGACGGAGGCGTCGTCGCGCATGGAGCTGACGCTTCTGTTTCTGGGCGCGATCGCCGTGATGCGGTACCATTTTGCGGTCGTTACAGTTCAGTATGACCGGCTGGCGGATGCGGAGGGCGTCCATGAGAGGGAGATTCCCGCCGCGGGAACCGGGAACAGCCGCAGGGACGGCCTGATGACCGCGGCGGTCATCGGTTTTCTGGGAGCGGGATGTTTATTTGACGCCGCGTATAACGGCAATTTTCTTTCCAAGTCTGTGGCGGTGCAGATCGGGATCACGGCACACCGCGGATATTCTTTCGAAGCGCCGGAGAACACGATGGCGGCTCTGGAGGCGGCCGTGGAAGCCATGGCGGATTTTGCGGAGATCGACGTGCAGGAGACGAAAGACGGGTATGTGGTCCTTTGCCATGACGCGGATCTGCAGCGGACCGCCGGGATCCGCCGGGCCGTGGCGGACATGACGCTGGAGGAGCTGGCGGACGTGGAGGTAGGCAGCTGGTTTTCCGCGGAATACGCGGGAGAGCCGGTCCCGACGCTGCGGGAGGTCATGGAGTACGCCAAGGGAAAGATCGACTTGAATATTGAACTGAAAAATATGGGAAATAACAGCGCGCTTCCGGAAAAAGTGCTTGAACTGGTGCGGGAATATGATATGATGACACAGTGTATCGTTACGTCGACCAATCCGCGCTATCTGAAACGGCTGAAAGAGCTGGAGCCGGAGCTGCGGACAGGGTATATCCTGTCGGCGGTTTACGGGCGTTCCTACGATGACGAGAGCATCGACGTGATCAGCATCCGTTCCGATTTTGTCAACGCCAGAATGGTGGAACGGGCCCATGAGGCCGGCAAAGCGGTCCACGCCTGGACGGTCGATACCAAGATGGAGCTGGAACGTCTGCGCGCGCTGAATGTGGACAATGTGATCACGGACGATCCGGTGCTGGCCAGGGAGATCCTGTACCGGGAGGAAGCGACGGAGACGCTGCTGGAATATTTGCGGATGCTGCTGCGGTGAGGCGCAGAGAAAGCCGAAACCGGACAGAGAAAGGACGGGCAGGGAATATGAAAGTAGTACTGCAGAGGGTGCTGGAGGCCAGCGTGACGATAGACGGGAAGACCGTCGGCTCCATCGGCCGAGGCTTTTTGCTGCTTGTGGGAGCGGCGGATACGGACACGATGGAGATCGCCGACAAAATGACGGACAAGATCTGCAAACTGCGGATCTTTGAGGATGAAAACGGCAAGACGAACCTGTCCCTGGCGGACGTGGGCGGCGAGATCCTGGTGGTCAGCCAGTTTACATTATTTGCGGACTGCCGTAAGGGCAACCGGCCGGGATTTACCGGGGCCGGAGCGCCGGACTGGGCCGAGCAGGTCTACGAGCATGTAACAGAGCGCTGCCGCCGCTACGTGGGGCGGGTGGAGCATGGCGTGTTCGGCGCGGACATGAAAGTGAGCCTGGTCAACGACGGGCCGTTTACATTGATTCTGGACAGCGAAGAACTGGGGATACGCGGTTGACGCTGAAAAGATAGAGAGACAGGATACGGAGGAAGAAAGAATGACAGGGAAAGAACTGCAGGAACAATTAACATGGAAGATCCCGAATATCGCGAAAGAAGCGCCGGAGCAGATCGAGGCGGCCGGAGCGTTCTGCGAGGGATACAAGGATTTTTTAAATCACGGCAAGACGGAGCGGGAATGTGTGAGCATGGCCGTGGAGCTGCTGAAAAAGGCGGGCTATACGGAATTTGATCCGGCGAAGACGTACGCGCCGGGCGACAAAGTGTATCAGAATAACCGCGGGAAAGCGCTGCTGGCGACGACGTTCGGACAGAAGCCGGTCCGGGAGGGTGTCCGCATCAACGGCGCGCATATCGATTCGCCGCGCCTGGATCTGAAACCGAATCCCCTTTACGAGAAAGACGAGCTGGCCTTGTTCAAGACCCATTATTACGGTGGGATCCGCAAATATCAGTGGGTCGTGACGCCCCTGGCGATGCACGGCGTCATGGTGAAAAAGGACGGTCAGGTCGTGAAGCTGGACCTGGGCGAGAACCCCGGCGACCCGGTCTTTTGCGTGACGGATCTGCTGCCCCATCTGTCGGCGGAGCAGGATGTAAGGAAGCTGCGCGACGGCATCAAGGGCGAGGAGCTGAACATCGTGGCCGGCTCCGTTCCTTATGTGGATCCGGACTCTGACGAGCCGCTGAAAGAGCCTGTGAAGCTGAAAGTGCTGGAGCTGCTGCATGAGCGCTACGGCGTCACGGAAAAGGATTTCGCGCGGGCGGAGATCGAGTTCGTGCCGGCCCACAAGGCGGTGGACGTAGGGTTTGACCGCAGCATGATCGGCGCTTACGGCCAGGACGACCGGGTCTGCGCCTATACG
>CANQYH010000374.1 GCA_947628025.1 uncultured Lachnospiraceae bacterium
CCTGCGGTACTTCGGGGAATACGGGGAGAATTACTGCGGCAACTGTTCCAACTGCCTGACCCGGTTCGAGACGGTGGACGTGACAGAGATCGCGAAAGCACTGCTTGGCTGCGTCCGGTCCTGCCGCCAGCGCTACGGGACGACAGTGATCATCGATGCGGTGCATGGGGCGAAAACGGCCAAGATGCGTCAGTACCGCATGGAATCCAACCCCTATTACGGCAGCCTGGCGCAGGTCCCTGTCTACCGGCTGCGGCAGGTATTGAACCATCTGCAGCTGCAGGGTTATCTGTGGGTGACCGAGGGAGAATACGCGGTCGTAAAGCTGACGGAAAAATCGCATGACATTTTGCAGGAGGGCGCGTCCGTTTCTATGAAATGGGCGAAAGAGACGGAGAAAACCGCCAGATCCGGCGCGGGCGACGGGAAAAAGGCGAAGCGCAGGCAGAGAGCGGCCGGAGGCGCGGAACTGTCCGAAAAGGAGGAGACGCTGTTTGAACGGCTGCGTGCACTGCGGACCGAGATCGCCAGGGAAGAGGGGATCCCGCCCTACATGGTATTTTCCGACAGGACACTGACCCATATGTGCCTCTTAAAGCCTGCGACGCGGGAGGAGATGCTGCGGGTGAACGGCGTGGGCGAGTTCAAGTACGGGAAATACGGGGAACGGTTCCTGCGCTGTGTGGCGGGAAACTGATCCGCGCCTGGCCGGTATGAGGGGACGTGCCATCCGGAACGCGGCGGCGAATCGGTTTTCTGAGGCGGAGCCATATTGAAAAAAACGGCGTTCTGTTGTATGATGGAGACAGTTGAAAGCAGCGCGGGCCCTGCGGCGGGGAGAGCGGAGAGACGGCCTGCGGACAGGGGGAAAGGAGCGTGCGCCATGACGTGCAGGGAAGCGGAATCATTGGTGCTCCCGTTCATTCACGGCGAGCTGGACGACGAGACGGCCGCCGATTTTCTGGAGCATATCGACGGCTGCGCCGACTGCCGGGAGGAATTGGAGATATACTATACAGTGGAGGCCGGTATCCGGCAGCTGGATGAAAACATCGGGAGCAGCAACATAAAGGGCGATCTGGAGGAGGATCTGCGCAGCTGCCGGCAGCATCTCTATCATGTGCGCCTGGTGCATATGGCCAGGTATGCGGCGGACACGCTGATTGTGCTGGGGCTGGCGACGATGTTTTTGCTGCAGATGCGGCTCTGGTGGCAGATGGGGATGCTTTTCTGAGTTTCGTTGACGGATGAAAGAAGCGTTCCGGCTGCGGAACGTGTTTGAAAAGCGCTGCGGAGACCGAAATGGGCCGCATGGCGTGGAAGCGGAGGAAACGATGGACAAACTGGTACTGATCGACGGACACAGTATTCTGTTCCGTGCGTTTTATGGAATACCGAATCTGACGAATTCGGAGGGGCTCCACACCAACGCGGTGTACGGGTTCCTCAATATCCTGTTTAAGATCCTGGAGGAGGAGCAGGCGGACCATCTGGCGGTGGCGTTCGACCTGGCGGAGCCGACGTTCCGCCATAAGATGTACGACGCGTACAAGGGGACCCGGAGCGCAGCGCCGCAGGAGTTCCACGAACAGGTGCCGCTGATGAAAGAAGTGCTGCACGCCATGGGAATCCCGGTCGTGACGCTGCCGGGTTACGAGGCCGACGACATCCTGGGCACGCTGGCCAAGAAAAACGCGGCGGCCGGCGTGGAAGTGTCGGTCGTCTCCGGCGATCGGGACCTGCTGCAGCTGGCCGATACCCATATCAAGATCCGGATCCCGAAGACCAGCCGGGGCGGCACGGAGATCCATGATTATTATCCGGAGGACGTGAAGCGGGAGTACCAGGTGACGCCGGCCGAATTCATTGATGTGAAAGCCCTGATGGGGGATACGTCGGACAATATTCCCGGCGTGCCGGGCATCGGCGAGAAGACGGCGACCAATCTGATCGCGGCCTACGGCAGCATCGAGAATGTCTGGAACCATATCGGCGAGGTACGGCCGCCGAAAGCCCAGAAAGCCCTGCGGGAGCATTACGATCTGGCTCAGATGAGCAAGGAACTGGCCACGATCTGCATCGACAGCCCTGTTTCCTATTCTTATGCGGATATGGAGATCGGAAATCTGTTTACGCCGGAAGCGTATCAATATATGAAGCGTCTGGAATTTAAATCGATCCTGGCCCGGTTCGACGCGGCGGCGGTCCAGGGATCCGCGGCGGAAGCGCATTTCCGGCAGATCCGGGACCTGGGACAGGCGGAGGAAGTATTCCAGAGGGCGGAGCGGCTGTTAAAAGTATCTGGCGGGGACGGCTGCATCGGGTTCCAGCTTCTGACCGGGGACGGACGCGTGCAGGGGCTGTCGCTCTGCCTCGGCGAGGAGGACTGCAGTGTGATCGCGGCGGAGGGATTTCTGACCGGGGAGTATCTGTCCGCCCAGGCCGTGAGGCTGATCGAGCTGGCTGGACGGGCATCGACGCTGGATCTGAAAAGCCAGCTTCCGTGGCTGGGGCTGGATGACGGCAGTCCCGCGATGGACGCCGCGGTGGCTGGATATCTCTTGAACCCGCTGAAAGATACGTACGAATACGACGATCTGGCCAGGGATTACCTGGGGCTGACCGTGCCGTCGCGGGCGGATCTTTTGGGAAAACGCCCGGCGGGGGCAGCGCTTTTGGAGGAAGACGAGAAAGCGGCGGTCTGCGCCTGCTATAT
>CANQYH010000375.1 GCA_947628025.1 uncultured Lachnospiraceae bacterium
GCGCGACTGTCTCTACGCGCTGCTTTTGCGTTCCAGCAACCAGGCAAGATCGGACGGGCGGCGTTTTCCAACGAGACGGTGCTTTCGGTCGCCTCGACGCGGACCTATACGCTGCCTGCCACGCAGCATAACCCGGACGGGCTGAAGATCTCCATGGCGCACCGGATCGTGGCGGCCGCCAATGATCCGTCCAGCGAGTATTATCTGGAGGGCGCGCTGGCGGGAAAGACCGGCTTTACCTCGCTGGCCGGCAACACGCAGGTCCTTTACGCGGTCCGGGACGGCCGCGGCGTGCTGACCGTCATCCTGAAAGGGACTCAGCCCCAGTATTATTTTGACGGGAAGACGCTGACGGAGTTTGGGTTATCCCATTTTCAGAATCTGAATATCTCGGAACAGGAGACATTTTTGCAGGAACAGGAAGAATATACGTTCCATGGAGAAACGTACCGCGCCCGGGAGCTGACGCTGGATCCGGAAGCGGTCCTGACGCTGCCTTTGGGGGCGGAATTTGCGGATGCGGAGAGAGAGCTGGTCACGGAACTTCCTGCGGGGAGTCCGGGGACGGCGGTGGCAATGCTTGTCTACACCTACGACGAGCGCAGGATCGGAAGCGCCCTGATCTACGGGCCGGAGCCGGAGACCCAGCCGGAAACGGAGCCGTCATCGGAGGAACCGGCGACAGAGGCGGCCGGGGATCCGGCGGAGACAGACCGGCCGGAAGAGAAAGAGGAACAGGAGACAGGGAGCGGGAACGGACTCTGGGCCCTGGCCATTGTCGGTTTGCTGGCGGTGACCGCCGCGGGAGGCTATCTGGTCTGGAAGCATCAGAAAAAGGAGAAAGAAGAGCAGGCCAGACGGCGGGAGCGGCGCAGACAGCGGCTGCAGGAGATGGGCTGCAGCGAGGAAGAGTTTGAAAGGCTGCTCAGGGAACACCGGGAAGCGAGCCGGAAAAAGAAAAACGCCGCAAAATGACGTTTTTTTCCAAAAACTACTGGACGAACCGCGGTTTTTGTGAGAGAATAGAAGCCAAGTATGATGTGATATTTTTAACAAAGTACTTCACAATTATTACTTATTGAAAGGAGTCTTACCATGATCTATTCACATGAAGTTGAGAAAATGTGCAATGTCGCACAGGGCGTTCATCATGGAGCCGCCCCGATTCCGGAAGAAGCAAAATGGGTGAAATCCAAAGAGATCACCGATATTTCCGGCCTGACCCACGGCATTGGCTGGTGCGCGCCGCAGCAGGGAGCCTGCAAGCTGACGCTGAACGTCAAGGAGGGCATCATCCAGGAAGCGCTGGTGGAGACCATCGGCTGCTCCGGCATGACCCACTCCGCGGCGATGGCGGCGGAGATCCTGCCGGGCCTGACCATTCTGGAGGCCCTGAATACCGACCTTGTCTGCGACGCGATCAATACGGCCATGAGAGAGCTGTTCCTGCAGATTGTCTACGGCAGAAGCCAGAGCGCGTTCTCTGAGGAAGGTCTGGCGATCGGCGCCGGCCTCGAGGATCTGGGCAAGGGCCTGCGTTCTCAGGTTGGTACGATGTACGGCACGCTGAAGAAAGGTCCCCGTTATCTGGAGATGGCGGAAGGCTATGTCACCGGCATCGCTCTGGATGAGGAAGACCAGATCATCGGTTACCAGTTCGTGAGCCTTGGAAAGATGGCGGATTTCATCAAGAAAGGCGACGACCCCAACACCGCGTGGGAGAAAGCAAAAGGCCAGTACGGCCGCGTAGCCGACGCTGTAAAAATCATCGATCCCAGACAAGAGTGAAGCACTTTCACGCGCAGCGAAGCGGAGCGTGAAAGTGCGCTACGCAAACGGAGCGCAGCGGAGTTTGCGTTTCCCGTAAAGGCGCAGCGAAGCGGAGCGTGAAAGTGCGCTACGCAAGCACAGCGTGATATCCGGCTTTTTGTAGAATAATAGAAGGAGGGAAATACATATCATGGCACTTTTTGAATCCTATGAGAGACGTATCAAACAGATCAATGAAGTTCTGAACAGCTACGGCATCGCTTCCATCGAAGAAGCGGAGAAGATCACCAAGGATGCCGGACTGGATGTATATAAGATGGTAGAGGGGATCCAGCCCATCTGCTTTGAGAATGCCAAATGGGCGTACACCGTAGGCGCGGCGATCGCCATCAAGAAAGGCTGCCGCAGGGCTGCCGACGCGGCTGCCGCCATCGGCGAGGGCCTGCAGGCGTTCTGCATCCCCGGCTCCGTCGCCGACCGCCGCAAGGTAGGTCTGGGCCACGGCAATCTGGGCAAGATGCTGCTGGAAGAGTCCACGGACTGCTTCTGCTTCCTGGCCGGCCACGAGTCCTTTGCCGCCGCGGAGGGCGCCATCGGTATCGCCGAGAAGGCCAACAAGGTCCGTCAGAAACCGCTCCGCGTGATCTTAAACGGCCTGGGCAAGGACGCCGCGCAGATCATTTCCCGGATCAACGGCTTCACCTATGTGGAGACGGAGATGGATTATTATACGGGCGAAGTGAAAGAGCTGTGGAGAAAGTCCTACTCCACCGGCCTGCGCGCGAAAGTCAACTGCTACGGCGCCAACGATGTGACCGAGGGCGTGGCGATCATGTGGAAAGAGGGCGTGGACGTCTCCATCACCGGCAACTCCACCAACCCGACCCGTTTCCAGCATCCGGTCGCTGGTACCTATAAGAAAGAGTGCCAGG
>CANQYH010000376.1 GCA_947628025.1 uncultured Lachnospiraceae bacterium
GCCAATCCCAACCGGAACGCCCGCGGTCTGGTCATCGAGGCGGAGCTGGACAAAGGCAAAGGCCCGGTGGCGACGGTACTGGTGCAGAAAGGCACGCTGCATGTGGGAGACAATATCGCGGTAGGGGCCTGCTACGGCAAGGTCCGCGCGATGATGGACGACAAGGGCCGCCGCGTCAAGGAGGCGACGCCGTCCACCCCGGTGGAGATCCTGGGACTCAACGGCGTGCCGGGCGCAGGCGAGGTCTTCGTCATGACCGCCAGCGAGAAAGAGGCCCGGAGCTTTGCGGAGACCTTTATCTCCGAGGGCAAGAACCGGCTGATCGAAGACACGAAAGCCAAGCTGTCTCTCGACGATCTGTTCAGCCAGATCCAGGCCGGCAACGTCAAGGAACTGCCGATCATCGTGAAAGCGGATGTGCAGGGTTCTGTGGAGGCCGTGAGCCAGAGCCTGACGAAGCTGTCCAACGAGGAGGTCGTGGTCAAGGTGATCCACGGCGGCGTAGGCGCGATCAACGAGTCCGACGTGACTTTGGCCTCCGCCAGCAACGCGATCATCATCGGCTTCAATGTGCGTCCTGACGCGACCGCGAAGTCCGTGGCCGAGCAGGAGAAAGTGGATATCCGGCTGTACCGGGTCATCTACCAGGCCATCGAGGACGTGGAAGCGGCCATGAAGGGTATGCTGGATCCGGTCTTCGAGGAGCAGGTCATCGGCCACGCCGTCGTGCGCGCGATCTTCAAGGCGTCCGGCGTCGGCACCATTGCCGGTTCCTACGTCATGGACGGCAAGATCCAGCGCGGCTGTTCGGTGCGTATCACCAGAGACGGAGCGAAGATCTTCGAGGGCGCGCTGGCGTCCCTGAAGCGGTTCAAGGACGATGTAAAAGAGGTCAATACCGGTTATGAATGCGGACTTTCGTTTGAGAAATTCAACGATGTCCAGGAAGACGATATGATCGAGGCTTACGCCATGGTGGAGGTGCCCAGGTAGGCGCTTCCCGGGGCAGGAGCGGCGGACGGGATACAGGTACCATACAGGATATGACGGCGGGCATGTGCGGCGGCGGGAGTTCGATTCGGGAACCGCCGCGCATGTGCCCCCGCTTCCGTAAGGAGACGTCCGTCCAGGCAGAAAGGAATTATCATGCGTAAAAACAGCATCAAAAATACAAGGATCAATATGGAAGTGCAGCGGGAGCTGAGCGAGATCATCCGCACCCAGGTCAAGGACCCCAGGCTGAAAGGAGCCATGGTGACGGTGGTAGGCGCGGAGGTCTCTCCCGATCTGAAATACTGCAAGGCCTATATCAGCGTCCTGGGCGGCCCGGAAAGCCGCGTCGAGGTGATGGAGGGCTTAAAGAGCGCCATGGGCTTTATCCGGCGGGAGCTGGCGGCGCGGGTCAATCTCCGCATTACGCCGGAGCTTACGTTCGTGGCGGATACCTCGATCGAGTACGGCGTGCATATGACCCGCCTGATCGACGACGTGACGAAAGATCTGCGGCAGGAGGAAAACGACGGAGAAAGCGGGGAGACGTGAATTCATGACAAAATTGGAAGAATGGGCCGCGCCGGCCCAAAGCATCGCGATCCTGGGGCATGTGAATCCGGACGGCGACTGTATCGGGAGCTGTCTGGCAGCCTATCATTTCATCCGGAAACAGTATCCGGATAAGGACGTGGCGGTCTATCAGGAACAGGGGCCGGAGAAATTTTCCTATCTGAAACATTTTGCGCAGATCCGCCATACGTTCCCGGAGGACCTGCGGGCGGAACTCTGCATCTGCCTGGATGTGTCCGCTCCGGATATGCTGGGCGGCTTTGCGGCGGTCTTTGAGAAAGCGGAGAAGACCGTCTGTGTGGACCATCATGTGACGAACGCTGGTTTTGCCCAGGAGAATATCATCTATCCGCAGGCCAGTTCCGCCAGCGAGGTCCTGTATACCCTGCTTCCTCCGGAGGCGGTGGATAAGGAGATCGCCGAGTGCCTCTATACAGGGATCGTCACCGACAGCGGCGTGTTCAAATATGATAATACCTCGCCGCTGACGATGGAGATCGCCGGGAAGCTGATGGCCTGCGGGATCGATTTCGGCCGCATCATCGACGACGCGTTTTATAAAAAAACGTATCTGCAGACGCAGGTTATGGGTCGGGCCCTGATGGAGAGCGTATCGTTTCTGGACGGCAAATGTATCTTCAGCGTGGTCACCCGGAAAGACATGGATTTTTACGGCGTAAAGAAAAGCGACCTGCAGGGGATCGTGGAACAGCTCCGTCTGATCGACGGCGTGGAGGTGTCCGTTTTCTTAAACGAGACCGCCGTCAATGAGTACAAGGTCAGTATGCGGTCGAAAAACTATGTGGATATCAGTCAGGTGGCGAAATATTTTGGCGGCGGCGGACATAAAAAGGCGGCGGGATGCACGATGACCGGGACCGTTTATGATGTGATCAATAATCTCTCGGCCCGGATCGAGCCGCAGATTCGCCGTCATGGGCAGGAGGACGCCGATGTATGAGGGCGTGCTGAATGTCTATAAGGAGCGGGGCTACACGTCGTTCGATGTGGTGGCCAGGCTCCGCGGGATCCTGAAGATGAAGCGGATCGGACATATGGGGACGCTGGACCCGGAAGCGGAGGGCGTAATCCCTGTCTGTCTGGGCAGGGCCGCCCGGCTCTGCGATATGCTGATG
>CANQYH010000377.1 GCA_947628025.1 uncultured Lachnospiraceae bacterium
ACGCCAGCATCTACGACGAGCAGAACCGCCTGTACTTGCTCTCGTCGGGAAAGATGTTTGAGAAAAAGACGCTCTACGGCAAATACGTCTCGTTTCTGCCGTTTACGGAGCAGGTCCGCGGGATCTGCCTGACCGGATTCAAATATCCGCTGTTCGGAAAAGACATCTCGGCAGGCCGGGAAGCCGGTCTCTGCGTCAGCAATGAACTGGCGGCGGAGCGGGCGGAGATCCGCTTCGACGAGGGTATCCTGATCTGTGTGGAATCCAGGGATCTGGTATGATGAAAAATAATAAAACTGGATATTTTTATCACTCCAATCCTGTGATAGGATGACGGTATGACAGGAAAGGCGGAGACGTGGCCTCTGCCATGATCAAAATTCCAGGGAGGTATGGATATGAGTGATAAAAGGATCCTGACGATCCAGGATATTTCCTGCGTGGGACAGTGTTCCCTGACGGTGGCGCTGCCGGTCATCTCGGCCTGCGGCGTCGAGGCGGCGATCCTGCCGTCGGCGGTGCTTTCCACCCACACGGGCGGTTTTAAAGGCTATACGTTCCGCGATCTGAGCGGCGATATGCTGGCGATCGGCGAGCATTGGAAAAAAGAGGGCATCCGTTTCGACGCGGTTTACACGGGCTATCTGGGCAGCATCGACCAGATCGAATATGTGCAGACGATCATGGAGGAGACACTGGTCCCCGGCGGCCTGCGGATCATAGACCCGGCCATGGCGGACCATGGCCGTCTGTATTACGGATTTACGGAGGAATTTGCCCGGCGGATGGGCGGTCTGTGCGGCATCGCCGATATCGCCTTGCCGAATATCACCGAGGCCTGCTTTATGACCGGCACGCCCTATGAGGACGGGCCGAAAGACGAGGCGTTCATCGAGTCGCTGATCGACCGGGTGATCGGGCTGGGCGCGAAATGCGTGGTGCTCAAGGGCGTCAGCTATGAGCCGGACCGCCTGGGAGTAGCGGTGCGCCAGGACGGGAAGACCCGCTATTATTTCCATGAGAAGCTGGAGAAAAGTTCCCACGGCACCGGCGATATCTACGCCTCCGCGTTCACCGGCGCGCTGATGCAGGGCTTTACGGTCTACGACGCGGCCTGCTGCGCGGCGGATTTCACGCTCGAGAGCATGAAAAAGACCATCGGCGACGACAGCCACTGGTACGGCGTGAAATTCGAAAAAGCCCTGCCGTCTCTGGTTCGCCGCGTGAACCGCGGGTGAGAGAAGTGTATTCTCTGGCCCAGATGCACGAACTGCCCGGTCTGGTTCGGCGTGTGAACCGCGGGTGAGAGAGGCTTTCCGCGGCCTGAAATATGTTTGGGGCGGCGCTGGTTTTTGATTCCGATCCGGTGAAGAGCCGGTTGGGGATTTCCTGCGATGTACAGTCTATTAAGCCGCGCCGGTTTTGGTTCGGGTCCAAAAACGTTCGTTACGGCAGGCAGCATGGATCCGGGAGGGCAGGTTTTTCCTGCTCTCTTTTTGCAACCGGTTCCCGGTTTGTCCGAATTGCAGCCGGTCCCCGGTTTGTCCGAAACCGCTATTTTCCGCCCCCAAAACCGCAAAACTTTCTACATCCTCCGGCGGAAAAGGGGGTTTCTTTTTTTAACCGTTTGCGGTATAATGCAGAATTATATTGATTCATTGCGAGCGGATGGTAGGACCAGCCGCAGACAGGGAAAAGATGTGAGAAGACGTGAAAGGACGCCCTCAAAGCGCCGCCAGCCGGTCCCGCGGGGAAATGTCCGTTCATGAGAATCAGGAGGAAGACGATGTTAGATCTTAGATTTGTCAGGGAGAACCCTGAGATCGTGAAACAGAATATCCGGAACAAATTCCAGGACGCCAAGCTTCCGCTGGTGGACGAGGTCATCGAACTGGACGCGAAGAACCGGGCGGCCAAGGCGGAGGGGGACCAGCTCCGGGCGTCCCGCAATAAATTGTCCAAGCAGATCGGGCAGCTGATGGCCCAGGGCAAAAAAGAGGAAGCGGAGGCCGTGAAAGCCCAGGTGACCGCCAACGCGGCGCGCCTGGCGGAGCTGGAGGCCATGGGCGCGGAACTGGAGGCCAGGATCACGAAGATCATGATGACCATTCCCAATATCATCGATCCCAGCGTGCCCATCGGAAAGGACGACAGCGAGAATGTAGAGCTTCAGCGCTTCGGCGAGCCGCTGGTGCCGGATTTTGAGATCCCGTACCACACGGATATCATGAAGCGTTTCGACGGCATCGACCTGGACGCCGCGGGCAAGGTGGCCGGCAACGGTTTCTATTACCTGATGGGCGATATCGCCCGGCTCCATTCGGCGGTGATCGCCTACGCCAGGGATTTCATGATCGACCGGGGCTTTACTTACTGCGTGCCGCCGTTTATGATCCGCAGCAATGTGGTGACGGGCGTCATGTCTTTCGCGGAGATGGACGCCATGATGTATAAGATCGAGGGCGAGGATCTGTACCTGATCGGCACCAGCGAACATTCGATGATCGGCAAATTCATCGACACGATCACGCCGGAGAGCGAGCTGCCCAAGACCCTGACCAGCTATTCGCCCTGCTTCCGCAAGGAGAAAGGCGCTCACGGCATCGAGGAGAGAGGCGTTTACCGGATCCATCAGTTCGAGAAGCAGGAGATGATCGAACTGATGGATCCGGTAAACGCCTCACTCC
>CANQYH010000378.1 GCA_947628025.1 uncultured Lachnospiraceae bacterium
TATTTAAACGCCACCGAGGGCACGGAGCTGGCGAAGCACTGCATGGAGGATATTGATAAGGAGTTTATCAAAAAGGTGCAGCCTGGCGACATCATCGTGGCGAAGAAAAATTTCGGCTGCGGGTCGTCCAGGGAGCATGCGCCTCTGGCGATCAAATGCGCCGGCGTCAGCTGCGTGATCGCCGAGACCTTTGCCCGGATCTTTTACCGCAACGCCATCAATATCGGCCTGCCGATCATCGAGTGTAAAGAGGCTTCAGAGCGCATCGAAGACGGAGACCGGGTGGAGATCGATTTCGATTCCGGGGCCATCACCAATGTGACGAAGCAGGAGACCTACCAGGGCCAGGCGTTCCCTCCGTTTATGCAGGGGATCATTGCCGCCGGAGGGCTGGTCAATTATATCAACGCAAAATAGCGCGTTACAGGGCACTGCCGCGGGGAAGAACTGACGGCCGGGGACAGGGCTGAAACGCTGGACCGGGAGCGAGGCTGAGAAACGCCGGACAGCCGGACCGGGAACAAGGGAGTCTTGTATTTTTTTAAACTGAATCATAGGAATGAAGCGCCGTGAGGAGGCGGACGATATCATATCCCGGTTTTTCACGGCGTTTTTATGTTCTTCGGTTTTGCGGAGCTGTTTAGGCAGCCTTTTTTAGATAGTATGACCGAAGCATCGTGAGGAGGTGGGACGATATCACGTCTGGTTCCCCGCGGTGCTTTTTATGTTCTTGGGTTTTGCAGAGTTGTTTAAGTAGCTTTTTTAGATAGTATGATCGAAGCACTGCGAGGAGGCAGGACGATATCATGTTCCGCTTTCCCACGGTGCTGTTTTTATGCTCTTCGGTTTTCCGCGGCACTTTTTTATGTTTTGCCGCTTTGCAACGCTGTTTGGAACACTTTTTGCTGGTGCCTTTCCCGCAGAGTGTAATCCGTGCCGCAGAGCGTAATCCGCGCCGCAGGCACAGTTTTGCGGCGATAAAAGAACGGAACCAAACAGATGTGCGGGTCCCTCAAAAAGTTTAGCTTGACATTTTAACAGAATCGTAATATATTAGAAATAATTTAGGGCAAAAATAAAAATAAAATGTTACAAAAACGGAATAAAATCGAACGTATGGCGAATAAAATGTAATATACAGCTAAAAAAATCACGGTAATTTGTAACAAAACGGTTTCCTGCCGGTCGGGTCCGGAAAGCCCTATCCCACAAAACGATCCGCTTTATGGGAAAAGAACGGGAAAAGTGGGGACAGCGATTCGTTTTTGGCAGGAGAATCCGAAAAAGGAGAGGATCTACGGTATGTGGACATGGAATGTATTTTTTCAAAACATTTTTCAGATGATCAGGAAGATCCGCGGGCATAAGACGGCGCTTCTTTGCGCGGGGATATTGCTGGCGGCGGCCGTGCCGGTTTTCGGAGAGTCGGCCGGGAAAAGCGGCGGTTCTCTGACGGCCTTTGCGGAGACGCCGGCGGGGACCATGGCGGAGCCGGGCCGGCAGGCGGAAAAAGCGAACGAAAATACTGCGGAAAAAGCGCAGGAAGATACTCCGGAAGCGCAGCGGCGGCCAGGCAAAACGGACGGAAACGAGGCGGAAAAAACGCAAAAGGACGCGGCGGAGACGATTCTGCCGGGCCAGCGGCTGGTTGGCGGTCTGCTGGTGCAGAAAGTAAAAGCGGAGGAACAGGAGCGGGAAGAATACTGCAGGGAGATGGCCCAGGCCCGCCGGAAAGCGTTTAGGGAGAAACGGATGAGCAGTCAGGCGGAACAGGCCCAGAAGGAGGTTTTCGGTGAGAACGGAGAGAAGATCGCCGAACGGGTAGCCCTGGAACAGATGGACGAGACGCAGAAAACGCAGGCGAAGAGCAAGACGGCCGCTTCGGCAGTTTCCTACACCGAGAGCGATTATCAGGTACTTTTAAAGATCGTGGAGGCGGAGGCCGGGATCTGCGATGAAAAAGGGAAGATCCTGGTGGCGAACGTGGTGCTGAACCGGGTCCGCAGCAAGAAATTCCCGAATACGATCACGGAGGTCGTTTATCAGAGAAAACAGTTTTCTCCGGTCGCCAACGGAAAGATCGATACCTGTACCGTGACGAAAGAAACCATTGACTGTGTCAACCGTGCACTGGGAGGAGAGGATTATTCCCAGGGGGCGCTGTATTTTATGTACCGTCAGGGCTCCAGCGCAGGGGCGGCCAGCTGGTTCGACCGGGACCTGACGTTTCTGTTCAGTCACGGCCGTCATGAATTTTTCAAATAAGTCCGGAAAATTTCAGCTTGCGGAAACGTTCCCGCAGTGGTAATATTTTTCTGAAAAGAGCCCGCGGATCCGGCGGAGCACGGATGCGCGGGTTTTCTGTGCAGCCGGGCTGCGGACCGGTACGCAGAAAAACGGAGAAAGAGCAGGGACAGCTTATGAAGATCACGGAATTAAAATGTTCTGCCTGCGACGGAACACTGAAGATCGACGAACAGAATCCGCACTATGCTGAATGTGAATATTGTCATACCCGCTATACGATCGAATGGGACCGCCCCGGCAGCCACGGAGCGCCGGGAGATGGGGACGCTCATTTGACCCGCGTGAATCCGGGAGAGGGCCTGCCTCCCAGGATCCAGTACCAGCCGGTCCCGGACCGCCCGGAACCGCCCCTGTCCAAAG
>CANQYH010000379.1 GCA_947628025.1 uncultured Lachnospiraceae bacterium
GGGTGGTCTCGGCGGCCGGGAACCCCTATCTGGCCCGGCTTGAAGAGTTGGACGCTCAGATCCAGAAGAGCCGGGAAGAACAGGACCCCATTCTGGCCGGCAGCACGAACGGCAGCAGCCAGATGGCGAAAAACACGGCGAATATGGAGCTGCGCCTTTGGGACAACGAACTAAACGTTATTTACGGCGTGATCCTGGAACAACTGGATGAGGAGCGGACCGCGGAGCTGGTGATCGAAGAGCGGGAATGGCTCAAAGAGCGGGACGCGGCTGCCGCGGAGGTTGCGAAAAATTCGGCGGGCGGTTCCCTGGAAAGCGTGGAGTATACGGTGTCGCTGGCCGAAAGCACACGTTTCCGGTGCTATGAACTGGCGGAGCTTTACGGGGAGATAGCAGGAGAATGACCCCTCATTAAAACGGAATACCGAGAAACAGACCGTCCGCACACCGGCCCCCGGTGAAAAAGCCGGCGGTCTTTTTTTATCCCAAAAATCAAATGCAAACAGGATACCACTTTCAAACACTATTTATCCGCTATTTACCACTCTCGGCTTGCCATTTACGCCGCTATTTACCAAAAGAGAATACGAGCGCCATCTATATAAATTAAACGGAATTTATATAGATTAATTGCAATATATAATTGACATTTCTATGACCTTGCTATATACTTGTCAACAGGAGGACGGTCAACAGGAGGTGGATGATGAGAAATTTGAAACTCAAATTCAGACGTATCGAGCTGGAAATGTCACAAACAACACTTGCAAAGAAAGTCGGCGTCACCAGACAGACGATCGGGCTGATCGAAGCCGGAGATTATAATCCGTCGCTTAAACTCTGTATCGCGATCTGCAGGGCGTTAGGCACTACATTAAATGACTTATTCTGGGAGGATGGAGAAAATGAAAAACAATAAGAACATTTTGGATGAACGGCAGGAGCAGATATTGCTGCGGATCGAACACAATGGGTGCTGGCTGGCTTTCTGGGGACTGCTGGCAGCTATCATCGTGCAGCTTGTTTTAGACGTTGATTTCAGGAATCTTGCGGGGGAATGGATCGTTTTTATGCTGCTTTCCCTGTATTTATCCGTGGGATGTATCAGGCAGGGAATATGGGACCGCCGCATGAAACCGGATGTGTCGTCGAACGTCGTCAATTCTCTGATAACCGCGTTCGTTATGGGAATACTGGGCTTCGTTCGTACAGTCAGACGATTCCCGGACAAGATATTAGGTTCTGCGGCTGCCGGAATCGTATATGCGAGCATGGCATTCGTCGTCTGTTTTGTCGTAATGCAGTTATTTGCCAGTCAGTTTAAGAGAAAACAGTCCCAGCTGGAAGAAGAACTCTCAGAGAACGAGAAAGAATGATAGGGCAAACAGATTTGCGCATAGGAAAACCGCCGTACAGGATTCCATTCCCATACGGCGGCATCTTTATTTCCCAAACAGATCGCTGTGCGTCCCGGTGCAGCCGCATTTTTTCATATTCCTGTCTTGATAATTCCGGGTTCTTATGCTAGGATAAGGGATGAATATCGGATTTGGACAAACCAGAACTTTAAAGGAGGTTTTGTTATGGCTGCCATATTGAGCAGTATCGCCGGCAATCTGCTGGAGATGATCGTTTTGGCCGCGGTCATCGTGGCGGGCGTCATCTGCGGGCATAAGTACCGCGATCACAAAGAGGCGCAGAAAGCCGCCGAGAAAGAGACAAAATAATCGTTGGAGGACAAGACATTGGAAAAGTACGGCGTAAATCAACTCAGGAAGATGTTCCTGGAATTTTTTGAGAGCAAGGGTCACCTGGCGATGAAGAGCTTTTCGCTGGTGCCTCATAACGATAACAGCCTGCTGCTGATCAATTCCGGCATGGCTCCCCTGAAACCTTATTTCACAGGGCAGGAGATCCCGCCCCGCAGGCGCGTCACCACCTGCCAGAAGTGCATCCGGACCGGCGACATCGAGAATATCGGCAAGACGGCCCGCCACGGCACGTTTTTTGAGATGCTGGGCAATTTCTCGTTCGGCGATTATTTTAAGAACGAGGCGATCTCCTGGTCCTGGGAGTTTCTGACCCAGGTAGTGGGCCTGGATCCGGACCGGCTCTATCCGTCGGTCTATCTGGACGACGACGAGGCCTACGATATCTGGAATAAGAAGATCGGCGTTCCGAAAGAGAAGATCTTCCGCTTCGGCAAGGAGGATAATTTCTGGGAGCACGGCGCAGGCCCCTGCGGCCCGTGTTCGGAGATTTATTATGACCGCGGAGAGAAATACGGCTGCGGCAAACCCACATGCACCGTGGGTTGCGACTGCGACCGCTACATCGAGGTCTGGAACAACGTGTTTACCCAGTTTGACAACGACGGCCACGGCCATTATACGGAACTGAAGCAGAAAAACATTGACACCGGCATGGGCCTGGAGCGCCTTGCCGTGGTGGTGCAGGACGTGGATTCTCTGTTCACTGTGGACACGAACAAGGCGCTTCTGGACGACGTCTGCGCGCTGGCCCATACGCAGTACCAGGCCGACGAGAAGAAAGACGTGTCTCTGCGCATCATCGCCGATCACGTGAAGTCCTGCACGTTCATGATCTCCGACGGCATCATGCCCAGCAACGAGGGCCGCGGCTATGTGCTGCGCCGCCTTTTGCGG
>CANQYH010000380.1 GCA_947628025.1 uncultured Lachnospiraceae bacterium
GCAACCGCTACTGGGGCACGCCCTTAAATATCTGGGAGTGCGAGGAGTGCGGCCACATGCACTCCATTGGCAGCCGTCAGGAGCTCTTTGAGATGAGCGGCAATGAGGCGGCGAAGACTGTGGAGCTGCACCGCCCCTATATCGATGAGGTGACGTTCCCCTGCCCGAAATGCGGGAAGACGATGCACAGGGTCCCGGAGGTCATCGACTGCTGGTTCGACTCCGGCGCCATGCCGTTCGCACAGCACCATTATCCCTTTGAGAACAAGGAGCTGTTCGAGCAGCAGTTCCCGGCCCAGTTTATCTCCGAGGCCGTGGACCAGACCAGAGGGTGGTTCCATTCCCTGATGGCGGAGTCTACGCTGCTGTTTAACAAGTCTCCCTATGAGAATGTGATCGTGCTGGGCCATGTCCAGGACGAGAACGGGCAGAAGATGAGCAAGTCCAAGGGCAACGCCGTGGATCCGTTCGATGCGCTGGCGACCTACGGAGCGGACGCGATCCGGTGGTATTTCTACACCAGCGGGGCGCCGTGGCTGCCCAAGCGCTTCTCCGGCAAGATCGTGCAGGAGGGGCAGCGCAAATTCATGGGGACCCTTTGGAATACCTACGCGTTCTTTGTGCTGTACGCGAACATCGACGAATTTGACCCGACGGAGCATACGCTGGAGTATGAGAAGCTCTCGGTGATGGACCGCTGGATCCTGGCCAAGATGAACACGATGGTGAAAGGCGTGGACGAGAACTTGGATCAGTACCGGGTGCCGGAGGCCGCGGCCCTGCTGGAATCGTTTGTGGACGATCTGAGCAACTGGTACGTGCGCCGCTGCCGCGAGCGCTTCTGGGCCAAGGGCATGGAGCAGGACAAGGTGGGCGCTTACATGACCCTGTATACGGCGCTGGTGACGGTCTGCAAGGCGGCCGCCCCCATGATCCCGTTCATGACCGAGGCGATCTACCGGAACCTGGTCTGCAGCGTGGATAAAACCGCGCCGGAGAGCATCCATCTGTGCGACTTCCCGAAAGCGGACGAGCGATTTGCCGACCCGCAGCTGGAGGCTGACATGGACGAGGTGCTCCATGTGGTGGTAATGGGCCGCGCGGCCCGGAACACGGCCAATATAAAGAACCGCCAGCCGCTGGCGCAGATGTTCATCAAAGCTCCGGCCCCGCTCTCCCAGTTCTACGTGGAGATCATCGAGGAGGAGCTGAACGTGAAAAAGGCCGTGTTTACGGAAGACGTGCGGGATTTCACCACCTATACGTTCAAGCCGCAGTTAAAGACGGTCGGCCCAAAATACGGGAAACAGCTGGGAAATATCCGCAAAGCGCTGGCCGAAGTGGACGGAAACGAGGCCATGGATACCTTAAAGGCCGCCGGAGCGCTGACCTTTGATTTTGGCAGCGGCCCGGTCGTACTGGCCGAGGAGGATCTGCTGATCGACATGTCCCAGAAGCCTGGGTACGTGTCCGAGGCGGACAATCTGGTGACGGTGGTGCTGGACGCCAACCTGACGCCGGAGCTGGTGGAAGAGGGCTTTGTCCGCGAACTGGTCAGCAAGGTGCAGACCATGCGCAAGGAAGCCGGTTTTGAGGTCACGGACCATATCGCGGTCTATGAGCAGGGCAATGAGAAGATCGGACGGATCTTTGCGGACCATGCGGAGGAGATCCGCTCGGAGGTCCTGGCGGAAGAGATCGTATCCGGACGGACCGGCGGCTATGTGAAAGAGTGGAATATTAACGGCGAGCAGGTCACGCTCGGCGTGGAGAAGCGCGGATGAGAGTCGGAAGCCGCGCTGTTCGATGGCAGTTAGGAGATCGATTCCCGGCATCCATGTTCGGACGCCGGGGAACGGGGGGCCGGCAGGCTGTTCCGCCCGGCTGCGGAATGGAAAAAGCGAAAATACTGCCGTCATGAATATCGAATATCAGCAGAGGAGATATCGCAGATATGAATGCATCATTTGACAAGGAAGAATTTAAGCGCGGGATCGTTTATACATTAAAGAGCAAGTACCGCAAGCAGGTGGAAGACGCGACGCCCCAGGAGGTATTTCAGGCCGTGGCGTTCGCGGTGAAAGACATCATCGTGGATCAGTGGATCGCCACCCATAAACAGTACGATAAGCAGGACGCGAAGATCGTCTATTATCTGTCCATGGAGTTTCTGATGGGCCGCGCCCTGGGCAATAATATCATCAACCTGATGGCACATGACCAGATCCGCGACGCGCTGGAGGAAATGGGTTTTGATCTGAACGTGATCGAGGACCAGGAACCGGACGCGGCCCTGGGAAACGGCGGTCTGGGCCGCCTGGCCGCCTGCTTTCTGGATTCCCTGGCGACGCTGGGCTACCCGGCGTACGGCTGCGGCATCCGCTACCGCTACGGCATGTTCCGCCAGAAGATCGAGAACGGCTACCAGGTGGAGGTTCCCGACGAGTGGCTGGCGGACGGCAATCCCTTCGAGGTGCGCCGCTCCGAGTATTCCACCGAGGTCAAGTTCGGCGGCTACGTGGAGGAAATCTGGGAAGGCGGACGCCAGCATTTCATTCAGAGAGGCTATCAGTCGGTTATGGCGGTTCCCTACGATCTGCCCATCGTCGGTTACGGCAACAATGTGGTGAACACCCTGCGGATCTGGGACGCC
>CANQYH010000381.1 GCA_947628025.1 uncultured Lachnospiraceae bacterium
TGACGATCATCTGCTTCCGTTTTTCGGAGGGGTGCAGTGGCAGGACATCATGCCTGTCCTGGCGGAGATCGGTTATACGGGGGAATGTTCGCTCGAGATCAAGAAAATATCCCCCCGCGCGCCGGAGACGCTTCAGGAAACGTTCATGCGTACCGCGAACCTGAGCTGCCGCTGCCTGTGCGATCTCTATGACCGCGCGGCCGGGCTTTCGGAATAAAAAGGGACATCTGCCGGACACGGAAAAGGAAGATATTGGTGGAAAGAAAAAATAATACAAAAAAATTACTTTCGAAACGAAAATAAATATTGATTTTTACAAAAGTAATTTCCAAATTATATTGACAAAACAGTGAAAAAGTGCTATAAATATGATAAAGATTCATCGAAACGATGTATCGTTTGACGGACAGAAAGGAGCGTGAAAGAAAAGAAAAAGAATGTTGTCTTGATTTTAATACAGAATGGGAAACGAAAGGTGAGGTATTATTGATATCCGCGGCAATGCGGCGAAAGTCCTAAGGGAATGGGACTGGGGAAAACATGGTATGGTATAAAAACCGGATCATTCAAAAAGGAGGATAAACATTCATGAAAAAACGAGGCTTATGGGCACTGGTATTGTCTGCGGCGATGATCGCGACGACGCTGGCCGGCTGCGGCGGCGGGGGGGCAAAACAGACGACGGCCGCCGGATCGACGACGGCAGCGGCGACCACGAAAGCGGCATCGAATAATGCTACGACGGCGGCTGCCGGGACGGAAGCAGCGGCGACGACCGCAGCGGCCGCGGCGGACTCCGGCGAGGTTCCTACGATCGTGATCTTCAATAACTGGAGCACGAAAGTCCCAGGCGATAAGGAAGCCTATGAGGACGTACAGAATTACATATTGGAAAACCTGGGGATCAAAGTAGAAGTCATCATGGCTCCGACCAACGGTTCGGAAGCGGCGCAGAAGCTGAGCACGATGCTGGCGAGCGGCGATCAGCTGGACATCTGGTGGGGCTCATGGGAAGATTATTATAAGGATGGGATCATTCTTCCGATCAACCAGTACTTGGAGTCGCCCGACGCGCAGCCGATCAAGGACGCCTGGGATCCCTCCAACGGCTGGATGAACACGACCGACAACGAGGGCAACATCTGGGCGATCCCGAGGATGCCGATGCTGCAGGGCAGCCCGATCTTCGTCAGGAACGACTGGCTGGATCTGCTGGGAATGGAGCAGCCCAAGAATTTTGACGAGCTGAACAAGTACCTGTACGCGATTAAGGAGCTGGATCCTTACGGGAACGGCGAGACGATCCCGCTGCTGCTGCAGGGCGGCGGCAACCCGGTGGCCAACACGGCGGCGTGCCTGCTGGGCGGCTACACGAAATACGGCCAGGGACGTTTCGTGGACGAGACGGACGGCAAGGTAAAACCCGAGTATCTGGCGGACGGCTATGTGGATTTCATCAAGCAGATGCACCAGTGGTATGTAGACGGAATCATCCATAAAGAGTTTATGACCCATTCGACGACAGATGTGAAAGAACTGGCATCCAGCGGAAGAGTTGCGGCGACGGCCGTCTGGTATTCCCGTATCGTGGGCCAGGATCTGACTCTGAAAGAGATCGTGGATCTGGATACGAGCAAACATGATTATGTTCTGGGCTGGAACCGCGAGGGCGTGATCGGCCCCAACGGACAGTATATGCAGTGCCGTTACCTGGGCAACCGTCAGGGACAGCTGATCAGCAGCAAGTGCAAGAACCCGGAAGCGGCGATCAAGTTTACCGCCTGGGCCTATGAACCCGACAACCAGAGGATCCTCAAGTACGGTCTGGAAGGAAAGTACTGGGAGTGGGATCCCAACGTAGAGAACGCCAGAGAACTGGGAGCCGTCAGGGAGATCGAGGGCGCTCCGGCGTACAACAGAGAGTTTGACGTAGCGTTAGGGCCGGAAGCCGAGAGGCGCGAGATCATTTACAACGCGGACGGAATCAGGAACATGGCGAACATCTGGCTGTGCGAGGATACGGCGGACGTTTCGATTACCACGTACAACCCGGTAGAGGGAGAGACGGTATTCGATACCCTGACCCTGGACGACGTAGCTCCGATGGGCGACGTAAATACTTACTTCTGCGAGGAGATCGCGAAGTTTGTCAAGGGCGACCGCTCGTTTGATACATGGGATGCTTTTATTCAGGACCTGTATGATCTGGGACTGGACGCTTATATCGAAGAGTGCACGAGGCAGTACAACGAGCTCCACAAATAAGCTCCGATTTTAAATCGTTTCCATCCGGCTGGAATGGGAAACGCAGAATAGTATGATTTTGCTGGAAAGCCCGGTTAGGGCTGGATACTGTGACAGGTATGCAGGCCGGTCCCTGACTGGGCTTTCCGAATAAAATGGGAATGGTTTCTGTTTGAATAAACGCGCAGGGCAGCAAAAGAAAGGACCCTGCAAAACGATTTGTACCGGTTTATCCGGGGTTAGGGGGCAGTCAATGTTTATCAGCGTACAGAGTGGCGGCATCGTCCCGGAATGGAACGACATGGAGGCAGGCTACAGGATGATCCGCGAGGCCGGATTCGACGGGATCGACTGGAACCTGGATCATGCGTGGGACCGGGTGCAGGTCAAGAAAGGACAGATGG
>CANQYH010000382.1 GCA_947628025.1 uncultured Lachnospiraceae bacterium
TCCCCGCCCTGTCCTCCGCAATAAATGGCGGCAACCTCTGTCTGCCCGTACGCGTACAGGGCCTCTACCGCCTTGACAAAATCCTCCGTCGTCCAGGTATGAGTCTCCTCGTCAATATAATCCAGCGCCCCGGCATCCCGGAACAGGTCGTAATTGATCGCCATGCAGTGGGTCGTCATACAGACCGGAAATTCATAAAATCTGCCGTCTCCGGCCCGGCAGGCGTTTCGGACGTTCTCGTAGATCCGCCCCGCCGCATCGGATTCCCACAGATCCGACAGATCCGCCATCAGCCCCCGGCTGCCCCAGTTGGCGACCAGGCGCTCCGGGCCCTCCAGGACCAGATCCGGATGCTCCCCGGCCTCTATGGCTTCCTCCATCACAGCGTCTCCGGTCGTATAGTCCAGGTATTTCACGGAAACATGGTACTGCGGATACTGCTTATGAAATGCGGTCAGCAGATTGGACAGAGAGTTGGATGAACCCCAGCCGCCCACCGGATAGGTCCAAAGGCTGATCTCCGTTTCATCATCCTGTTCCTGAACAGCCGGAGAGGATCCTGTCTCTGTTTCTGTCACAGACTGTCCACCCTGCGGCCCGCAGGCCGCCGTCCACAGCGCCGCCGCCAGACACGCGGCCGCCAGCCGGGCATATCGTTTCTTCACCGTCGATTACCTCCTTGTCGCCTTACCGATCATGCCGCCGCATCCGCTTCTCCGCCGGACGCCGCTCTTTTACTTATTTCCTCTGAACCAAAAACCGGCGCAGGATCTGCTCCACCTCGTCCATATCGATGGGTTTCGCCATATGGGCGTTCATCCCGGCATCCATACACCGGCGGATATCCTCATCGAATGCGTCGGCGCTCATGGCGATGATCGGAACCGTCGCGGCGTCGGGACGATCCAGAGTGCGGATTGCCTTAGTCGCCTCATAACCGTTCATCCGCGGCATCCGGATATCCATCAGGATCGCGTCATACCAGCCCGGCTCCGAGTTTTTGAATTTCTCCAGGCACTGTTCTCCGTCCTCCGCCCTTTCCAGTTCCAGGCCCAGGCCGCTCAAAAGTTCTTCTGCGATCTCCCAGTTCAGATCGTTGTCTTCCGCCAGCAGGACGCGGCAGCCGGAAAAGTCCGTCTCTTCTTTCGCAAGAAAACTCTCCGCCGTCTGCAGGCCTCCGCTGAACTGGCGCAGGCAATAATACAGATTGGAACAGAACAGGGGCTTCGCAATAAACCCGTTGACGCCGGCTTTCCGCGCATCCTCCTCGATCCCCGACCAGTCGTAGGCGGAAATGATCAGGATCGGCACTTCGTCTCCCAGACGCCTGCGCAGCTCCTGGGCCGTCTGGACCCCGTCCATCCCGGGCATCCTCCAGTCCAGCAGCACCACCTGGAACGCGTCCTCCGCGGCGCGGCGTTCCTCGCTCATACGCACCGCCGTCTCTCCGTCAAACGCGCAGCTGACTTTCACGCCCAGCTTTTCCAGCGAAGCGGCCGCGGACTGGCACAACATCTCATCGTCGTCCACCACCAGCGCGTTCCACGGCGGAAGCGTCATCTCCTCCTGGGAATCCGCCGCTTTCTCCAGATCCAGGCGCACATGGAACTGGGTTCCTTTGCCCAGCTCGCTCTCCAGCTCGATCAGCCCGCCCATGGCGTCCACAATGTATTTCGTGATCGCCATGCCCAGGCCCGCGCCCTCGGTCTTCTGCACGCGGGCGTTGTCCTCGCGCATGAACGATTCAAATATCTTTTTCTGGAATTCCTCCGACATGCCGATGCCGGTGTCTTTCACATACACATGGAGGCGTACATGGCCGCTCCCTTTCGGGGAATCTTCCTCCCGGAGCTTTAACTGGATCGAACCGCCCTCCGGCGTAAATTTCACCGCGTTTCCCAGGAGATTCAGGAGCACCTGGTTCAGCCTCACGCTGTCGCAGTATACGTTTTCCGCGAAAATATGGTCGGTATACACGTCGAACTTCTGTCCTTTTACATTGACCTGGGGCTGTACGATATTCACGATCCCCTGCAGAAGCTCCTGCAGGGAGACCGCCTCAAAGCTGAGCGTCATCTTCCCGCTCTCGATCTTGGACATATCCAGGATGTCGTTGATCAACCCCAGCAGATGCTTGCTGGACAGGGAGATCTTCTTTAAGCAGTTCTCCACCTGCTGCACATTGTTCAGATTTGCCAGCGCCACCGCCGTCATCCCCACGATGCCGTTCATCGGCGTCCGGATATCGTGGCTCATATTGGATAAAAACTCGCTTTTGGCCTTATTGGCGTGGACCGCTTCCTCCCTGGCCTGCTCCAGGTTCTTCATCTGCCGGTGTATCAGATAATAATACCAGGAAAATACCAGAAGCATCGCCACCAGCAGGATCACGCAGCTCTGTATCGCGATATAGCCCCACTGGCTCCCCAGGCTGTTGACCGCCTCGTCCAGACGCCCGGACGGCAGAAACAGGATCAGGTACCAGTCGGAATACGCCAGGCTGCTGCCGTACAGGTAGCGCCGCTCCCCGTCGATCACAAACTCTGTGGAATAATTCCTGCGTCCGGCCATGGCCGACTGGAACTGCGTCAGGTATTCCTCCACCGTCTTGCCGCCGATGCTCTCGTATCTCTGCCGGACCCGGT
>CANQYH010000383.1 GCA_947628025.1 uncultured Lachnospiraceae bacterium
ATGGGAGAGAGCCCGAGCAGAGGCGCGAACTCTTTCTCGATCTGCCCGGCAGGGAAAGCGTTTTCGTCGTCGTTGGAGAAAAATCCCTCCAGCACCGTTTCACGGCGCATCTCCAGCACCGCGTCCCCGATGTAGAACAGCGCGAGGCACAGGCAGAGAAACAGGAACGCATAGCCTTTATAATAGTCGAAAAGGAAGCGAATCTTCTGACGAAGAGGCAAGGATCTAAGCGTTTCGCGGTCCTTTGCGAAATTTCGGCGAAAATTTTGTAAAAATTTCATCAAACATCCCCCCATAGTGTTGATTTGTGATATAATAACAAAAGAAGCGCCGGTGATTTTTGCGCCGGTCGGCATCCCAAGACCCTTTCCGCCGAAACGCCCGTCAGGATGGCGCGGCCAGAGAGAGGATCCGTTTACGCCTGTTCCGCAGCAGGACTGCGTCCGGCAGCCGGGAAACCGGCCGGTCAGGGTTCCTGCGCGGGGAGCGGGCAGTGTGAAAAGTTCCGCAAAGGAGGTCCGTTATGCTGCAATGGTTTGATCCGGAAAACCGGTTCTGGAACTTTATGAACAAGATCATGGATGTATGCGTGATCGGGATCCTGTGGTTTGTGTTCTCACTGCCCATTGTCACGGCAGGCGCCGCCACGACTGCTCTTTACCAGTTTACGTTAAAACAGGCGGACGACGAGGAGGGGTATGTCTGGCGGAGCTTCTGGAGCGCGTTCCGCAAAAATTTCCTCCCCGCCACGGCGCTCTGGCTGATGACGCTGGCGGCCGCGGCTTTTCTGGCCGTGGATCTGTGGGCCTGCCTCCATATGTCCGTGGGCGGCCCGCTCCGCGTCGCCAGTTTCGGCCTGCTGATGTGTCTGATCCTGATCGTCTCCATGACGGCGCTCTATTTTTTCCCGATCCTGTCCCGGTTCCATATGGGCGTGAAGACCGTCGTGAAGCACGCGTTCGTCATGGCCATGGGAAATCTGTATGTATCGGTCACGGTCCTGGTGATTCACGCGGCGTTCGGCGTCCTGACCTATTATATAACGATCCTGTTCCCCATCTGGATGGCGCTGGCCGCGTTTGTCAGTTCCTATCTGTTCCGGTCGGTATTTCGCCGTTATCAGCAGGAGCCGCCGGAGGATCCGGACGTTCCGCAGGAGTAGGAGAGGGTTCTCTGGCGATGCCGGTGGTGCTGCCGGCGATCAGCCGGCTCTGGTACTCCAGCCGGGTGATGGCCTGGGGCGTCCAGGCGTCTGTCTGGCCGTTCAGCTTTTCCGCCAGCAGCCGGACGCTGCCGCGGCCCCTCTCTACGATCGCATGCTCGACGGTGGTCAGCTCGATCCCGTGAAAACGGGACGGATAGATATTGTCAAAACCGCAGAGGCTGATATCGTCGGGTATTTTTTTGCCCATATCGATCAGGGCCTGCCGCACGCCGTAGGCCACCATGTCGTTGATCGCGACGATCGCCGTTGTCTGGGGCGCTTCTTTCAGGCAGCGCTGCGCCAGGGAATAGCCGACTTTCTGCTCCACGTCGACCACGTTGCGCTCTTTCTCGGAGGAAACGTCCTCGCTGAAGATGGTGACGCTCCCTCCCGGACAGGAGTTCTGATATTCGTCCTGGAGCCCCCGGCAGCGGTTGACGCGGGAGGAATGGTCCGCGGTCAGCGTGGTGGAGATATAGGCGATATGCTTGTGGCCAAGGCTGATCAGGTGCATGGCGACCATGCGGCCCGCCTCGTAATTGTTCACGTCGACCGTATCGATCTGGATCGAAAGGTTCCGGTCGCCGACCGTCGTCATCGGGATACGGCGGCCGATCTCTTCCGCCTGGGCCGGCTGCTGCGGGAACATGGCGAAGATCACGCCGGCGATGAACGGTTCCTCCGCCAGCTTCAGCGCCTCGCTTTCTGCCTTGGTGTCCCAATAGGTGGTGAAGATCAGCGTCATATAGCCGCGGATCCAGGCTTCCTGCTCCATGCCCTGGATCAGGGTGGCGTAATACGGGTTCATGACCGAAGGGCAGATGATCAGGATCAGCTTTTTCGGGTTTTTATGGAACTGCTGGCTGCGGGGCGTATAGCCGTATTCCTGGCTGGCCCGGTAAACGTTGGCTATGGTTTCCTCCGAAAAACGGGAGAGATTTTTTCTGTTCAGGATCATGGAAACGCAGGCGGTGGAGACGCCCGCGCGGGCCGCGATATCTTTGATCGTCGGTTTTTTCATGGATAGCCTCCTATCTTTATATATCAATCATTCTCTTATCTGTAATTTTAACACTTTTTAACAAAAAAAGCAATGGTAAAAGTTAAACAAAAATAAAATTTTAGCAAGACTAATGTTAAAATTGTTAAATAGTTAAAAATATTTAAACTGAACTATTGACAAATAATACAAAAGTGTGTTATTTTATAAACACGAGATGTGCTATTTTCACAAACCCCGATGAGTTGGCTGAAAAGAGAGTCATTTTAACCGGTGAAAATGATTGTCTTTGTTTACTAAATTTTAATGCGACATCAGGTCAGCCGCAGACGGAGGAGCGAGGAGGCATCTTCGTCCCATAAACCAGACACAACGAATGGGGAGGTAGGAAGACGATGCAGGCAGGGGCAGACACAGGCGTATTCAGAGTCGCGGCGGG
>CANQYH010000384.1 GCA_947628025.1 uncultured Lachnospiraceae bacterium
GCATCTGGGGCACCATCGCGGTCGGCCTGTTCGCCACCACCTCCGCCCCCGGCAACGACTCCGTCGCAGGCCTGTTCTACGGCGGCGGCTTCCATCAGCTGGGACTGCAGCTTCTTGGCTTTATCACCGTGGCCGCCTGGACCGTCGTCACGATGACGCTGGCATTTCTGGTCATCAAAAAGCTGGTGGGCCTGCGCGTCTCCCGCGAGGAAGAGATCACGGGCCTGGACTCCACCGAGCATGGCCTGCCATCCGCTTACTCCGGCTTCTCCATCATTGACATCTCCAACACGATGACCATGGACGTCAATGAGAACACGGATCTGGGCGTATCCGATTACTCCGCGGCATCCCAGGCCGAGAAAGCCGCGGCCGTCAAGGTCGTGAAGATGCCGGATGTGGACTCCTACACGATGCACAAGATCGTCATCATCACCAAGCTGTCCAGCTACGAGCAGATCAAGACTGCCATGAACAACTTAGGCGTCACCGGCATGACCGTGACTCAGGTCATGGGCTGCGGCATCCAGAAAGGCGCAGGGGAAATGTACCGCGGCGTCGAGATGGACGTGACCCTGCTTCCGAAAGTGAAGCTGGAAGTCGTCGTCAGCAAGATTCCGGTAGATTCCGTCATCGAAGCCGCCAAGAAAGCCCTCTACACCGGCCATATCGGCGACGGCAAGATCTTCGTCTACGGCGTGGAGAAAGTCGTCAAGATCCGCACCGGCGAGGAAGACTTCGCGGCGCTTCAGGATGTGGAGTGACATTTTCCAACAGTTTGTTCCTTATATGAACAGTTCTCCCCCGCCGCGGTATGAGCTTTCGCGGCGGGGGAGAACCGTATCTTCCGATCACCATGACCATTTCCATATATTCATCTACAGAACGAAAGCCCTCTATACCTGAACCATATACAGTTCCTTTTTCCCATGTAAGTTCAATATCCCTGTAACCATCAGGGAACGGCCTGCCTGTGAACCTCTGTGGTTTATGACTGTTACACCCGGAAATGCTCCGGCAAAAAACCTTTGGCTATGGGAGCGGTGATACATAAAATCTGTAACATCATCTTTGCCATGCTTCGGGACCGCAAACCTTTTGAGGTAATCACTCCGAAAGAACGCCGCAGGCTCTTTGCTGAGGGCCATCCCGGTAAGCTAAGAATGACGGCCTGAGCAGCACAGCATTTCCGCGAAAAGGAAAAAGGCCGGGAAACTCATTCCCCGACCTGCTGCCGCGCCCTGCTTTCCGCCTGGTACCTGGAAGACATCCGAAACGCCGCGTATTCGATCTGCCCCTCCTCCGCCGCATGCAGCAGCATTTTCCCTTTCCGGTCAATGACTCCGGCCACCGACAGCAGTTCTTCCCCGGCCCGGACCAGTTCTCCGACCGTCTCGCTGCTGCCGAACAGGGCCTCCGACAATTCCGCGGTGATGACGCAGGACCCGGCGGGGCGCATCGTGCCTCCGGGATCGTACGCCCCCGCCAGCGAACAATTGCCCGACAGGATCTTCGCCGGATACGCCAGTCCCGCGTTTCCGCAGACGCCGGCGATCGACGCCGTGCTTTTCCGGCCGGTGCTGATTGACATGACGGTTTGACGGTTTTCCAGCCTCCAGGCGGCTATATCCTGTATTCCATTGTAACCTGCCGCATCCTGATTTCCCCAGGTTATCACCTCTTCCACGCGGATCCCGCGCCCGCGGCAGTCGATCTCCACCCGGCAGGGCGTCATAAAGCAGTAAACCCACGCCCATCCGCCCGCCAGCGCCAGTATCCCCAATACGGCAGCCAGCTCCGGCAGGGCGGACAGAAAGCATCTGCGCAGGTTCCGTTCTGCTCCCGGCGCGCCGCACACTTCCCTCTGCGCGCTGCCTGCGTCCGCCGGTTCGCCCGCTTTTCGATTGCTTTTTTTCCCGTCCGGTGCGGTTTCGTCTTTCTGCCGCGCGCGAACTTTCTGCCATGCACGAAACGAACACGCCTGCTTTTCCGCTGCGTTTGCTCCAGGCAGTATGATCTCTCCCGGCAGCCCCAGCGGTTTTCTCCCATCCATTTCACTCCCACCTCCGGCCAACTGTTTCATTCTTTTGCGTTTGGTATGTTTTTGATTCCGGCTACTTTTGCCTCTGACCTGCTTTGCTTCCGGCTTATTTTTGATTCCGACCTGCGTTTGCTTCCGGCCTATTTTGTTTCCGATTCGCTTCTGCTTCCAACATACTTTTGCTTTTGGTCTGCTTTTACTCCCGGCACGCTTTCACTCTCATCCTACTTTTGCTCCGGCCTATATCCCCTTGCTCCCGGTCCAGCCGGCCCTCATTTTTCTCCCGCCCTATCGTTCTCTCTTTCCACGCTGCTTTCTTTCCGTCCGTCCTCTCTTGCCTGGCCCGGTCCGCCCGCCCCGTTCCTTTCGCTTCCCCCATTCTTTTATATCGAAACAACCGTCCGAACCCTCCGCCTCTCTACCATCCCTCCGCCGGCCGTACCCGGTCCCCGGCGGAGATCATCCGGCTGCTGCCGGTCACGATCTGATCCGAATCGAAAAGCGTTCCCTCTACGGCGGCTTCCGCGCTTCCCTGGTAAAGCACGGTCAGATCGACCCGCTCCACGAAAAATTCTTCCCCCAGGA
>CANQYH010000385.1 GCA_947628025.1 uncultured Lachnospiraceae bacterium
CGGATCATCCGCAGCGAGGAGAAGCAGAACGCGATCCTCAAGGATGCGCTGATGCAGGCGAGGCAGGCCAACGAGGCCAAGAATATGTTCCTTGCCAATATGTCCCATGATATCCGCACGCCGATGAACGCGATCGTCGGTTTTTCGACGCTGCTTGAGAATGAGGCGGAGCATCCGGATAAAGTGCGTCAGTACGCCCGGCGGATCACGTCGTCGAGCCGCCATCTGCTGGGCCTGATTAACGACGTCCTCGATATGAGCCGGATCGAGAGCGGGAAAATGGCGCTGAATGTGGCGCGGCTGCGGCTGCATGAGCTGTTGGAGGAGATCACGACGATCATTACGCCGCAGGCGCAGGAGAAGAACCAGCGGTTTGATGTCCGCATAGAGGGAAAGGTGCCGGAGCAGATCCTGGCGGACCGGTTGCGGCTTTCGCAGGTGCTGATTAATCTTTTGACCAACGCAGTAAAATATACGCCGGAGAACGGCGCGATCATGCTGGAAGTCCAAAATTGCCCGCAGCGTTCTTCGGGTTATGTCCATCTGCGGTTCATTGTTGCGGACAACGGGATCGGGATGAGCGAGGAATTTCAGAAAACGATCTTTGAACCGTTTACCCGTGAGATCAATTCTCTGACCAATAAAGTGCAGGGGACCGGGTTGGGAATGGCGATCACCAGGAATCTGGTGGGGCTGATGGGCGGCACGATCGCCGTAAAGAGCAAAAAAGACGAGGGAAGCACGTTTACGGTCGATATGGAGTTCGCTTTTCCTGAGCAGACGGAAGAACCGGAGCCGGAGATCGTTGTGGAGGCGGCCGAAAGGCTCCTGCCCGGGAAGCGGATCCTCGCGGCGGAGGATAACGAGATCAACGCGGAGATCCTGGGAGAGATCCTGAAGCTGGAGGGCGTCGAATATGACCTGGCGAAAGACGGACGCGAGGCGGTGGAGCTGTTCGCCAACTCTGCGCCGGGGTATTATGATATGATCCTGATGGATATCCAGATGCCGCGCATGAACGGTTACGAGGCGACGAAAGCCATCCGCGCCAGCGGCCGCCCGGATGCGCTTACGGTCCCGATCGCGGCGATGACGGCGAACGCGTTCTCGGAGGATGTGCAGAAAGCGCTTGACAGCGGGATGAATGTGCATATTCCGAAACCGATCGATATCACGGCGTTGCATGAAACGTTCCACCGCCTGATGACGCCGGCGGCAGCAGGGAGCGGCGTTCCCGGCGAAGAGAAGCAGGGAGAGCGAGACCATGACCATAAAATGCCGGATTGACGGATCCGCGTCAGGGCCGGGGTATAAGCGATTATAAACGGCGTAAAGTCTGAGGCTGCTTGAGAGTAAACGGACAGCAACGGTCAGGCATTGCCTCGGTTTTTGTCGCCCCAATCGCACATCTGATCCAATATAGGGATAAGGGATTTCCCTTTTTCGGTCAGGCTGTATTCTACTTTAGGAGGGATCTGCGGATATTCTTTCCTGTTTACAAGTCCGTCCGCTTCAAGCTGTTTTAAGGTAGAACTGAGGGTTTTGTATGTGATGCCTCCGATATATTTTTGCATTTCATTAAAACGTACGACTTGAAATTCCATCAGCGTGTAAAGGATGATCATTTTGTATTTGCCTTGAATAAGGGACATGGTATAGTTGAAACCGGTGTCTTCCAGCCTGCAGTTTGCGATACATTCCCTGTCCATAACGCTTTCCTCCAAGATAGTATATATCTTAAATGTGCGTACTTGTTTTTGGTCATTGCACTGATTATTATTATAGTGTTATGGCCTATGAAAGTCAATACAGGCGTGAATAGGGCAGGAATTTTATTGAGAAGGAGTAAAAGACCATGAAGAAAGAGTTTGGAGTTAAGCCGTACCTGTTTCCTATGCCGACGTATATGATCGGCACATACAATGAGGATGATACCGTTGATGTAATGATGATGGCCTGGGGAGGTATCTGCGCCGAGGATATGGTGGCGCTGAATCTTGAGGCCGATCATAAGACGGTTGCCAATATTCGGGCGCGGGGCGCATTTACGCTGGCTGTTCCTGGGACAGATACGCTGGAGGCGTCTGATTTTCTTGGCATTGCGACGGCAAACAAGATGGCGGATAAATTTGAGCGTACCGGACTTCACGCGGTCAAGAGCAGCCGTGTGGATGCGCCGGTCATTGAGGAATATCCGCTCACACTGGAATGTACCGTCGAGAAGATGGAAGATGAGCCCTATGGTCTGCGGGTGCTGGGCAGGATCGTAAATGTGCTGGCAGATGAGAATGTATTGGACGATAAGGGTAAGATCGATGCAGGGAAGCTGCAGGCCTTTCTTTTTGACCAGATGCAAAACGGATACTATGCCGTAGGTGAAGCGATCGGTCAGGCCTGGCACAGCGGTGCGGGGCTGATGAAAAAATAGCAAGGAAATACGGTCGTGGCAATTTCCGGTCCCGCAGGACGGACAGAGGACGGGGCGGATCCCGATGATACGCCGAAGACGGTCTGAAAAATGCTGTTTGAGCTGATCCGGGATAAGGACTATTTTGCGTTTAAAGCCCCGGCCGGCCGGATCATAAAGGAGTT
>CANQYH010000386.1 GCA_947628025.1 uncultured Lachnospiraceae bacterium
CTTCACAGGAGATCCTTTCCGCTTCCGCCAGCGCCTCCACATCCTCCTTTACCAGCACAAAGGGGACATCCAGACGTTCACAAAGGGTCCGCACGAAATCCGCATCCTCCCCGGATTCCGGCCGGATCCCGTGGTCCACGTGCACCACGGTCAGCTGCAGACCGTGGGCGGCCCTCAGCCGCGCCAGCGTCTCCAGCAGACAGACCGAATCCGCCCCGCCCGAAACACCGGCCACGATCTGCCCGTTCTCCGGCCACATATGAAGTTGGGTCATGTAGGCTTCTATCTTCTCTGTCAGCATTTCATCCTGTCTTATCTGATCGATCCCGCCTTATCAGCGGCCCGCATCTGTTTTATCCCGCCCTATATCCATGGTCCGCGTCCGTTTTATCCGCGGTCTATACTCACTTTATTTCATCTTATCCGCAGCGAAATCATAACTTCCGGAAAGCAGCTCCAGCGTCAGTTTCTCGTCCGTCCGCTCCCGCACCGTGATCCCTTCCGCTTCTTCCAGCGCAGCGCCGCCCTCCGTACAGGTTCCTTCTGCCGCCAGCGGCAGCGTGAGGACAGCAGACGTGTTGGCAGGGATCCTGACCGTACAGCGGTATCCTTCCCCCTATATCTCCCAGCGGACCGAAATCTCTCCGTACACGCTCTCATAGCTTCCGGAAGCGTATTCCAGACAGTTCCGGATCTGAGGCTTCAGGATGATCCGCTTGAAACCGGGCGCCTCTTCCGCGGGACGGATCCCGAGAATACCCGTATAGAACCATTCGCCCACGGAACCCAATGCATAATGATTCAGGGAGCCGTTCAGACTGTACTTTCCATCTCTCTCATCCCGATACCCGTCCCAGCTTTCCGCCACGGTAGTGGCACCCATCGCGGTCTCATAATTCCAGGAAGGGTAGGTATCCTGCATAAGCAGGCGGTAGGCCAGGTCTGTGCGCCCCGCCTCCTCCAGGGCAGGCAGCAGCCAGGGCAGCCCCGCATAGCCCGCCGCGGGATGCCATTCCGGCCATTCCACGCAGGCCGCCAGCATTTCCTCTGCCTCTTCCCTGCCCTCTTCCGGATACAGGCCAAAGCCGAGGGCCATGGCGTACATGGTCTGGCTGATATCCGTAAGCATCCCGTCCTCCAGCACATAGGCGTCCTGCCATGCCCGCCGGAAGGCTTCATAGACCTCTCTGTAATGCGCGGCATCCGCCTCTTTTCCGAGCGCGTTCGCCATTTTGGAGAGCAGCAGCGCGCTGTAAGCGGAATAGGCCGTGTGCACGGCTTCCCCGGGTGTGCTCTGGCCGGACAGATGATCGCCGTAGCCCTGCGCGTCCCGCAGATGAGCCTCGCTGTTTTTCTCCAGATAGTCCACCCAGGCGCACATGGCCGCGTAATTGTCCTCCACCGCGGCGAGATCCGCGTACTGCTGATACAACTCCCAGGTGAGGATCACACCGGCATCCCCCCAGACATTGTGACCGAACCCTCCCCCGCTGTGGGGGACCATGTCGGGATACGCGCCGTCATCCTGCTGCTCCTGACGCATCCCCCGCAAAAATCTCCGCAGAAAGCTGTCCGCATCCATATTGTATACCGCTGTAGAGGAAAACACAGCGATGTCTCCCGTCCAGCCGAACCGTTCGTCCCGCTGGGGACAGTCGGTGGGCGTTTCCAGGAAATTGCTGCGCTGGGACCAGAAAATATTGTAATACAGCCGGTTCAGCCAGATATCCGAGCTCTCAAAGCGCCCCGATTCCGGCAGGGCGGACTGCTGCACCAGCCCCCGGACGGAAAGGATCTGCCCTTCCTCCAGCCCCGAGATCTGGACATACCGGAATCCCCTGCACACAAGGGACGGCGCGTACACCTCCTCCTCTGCCCCTTTCAGAACATAATAGTCGGTATTTCGGGCCGACAGCAGATTCTGTGTCCACACAGTGCCCACCTCGTCGTCCCGATTCACCAGCTCCTCCGTGTTCAGCGCCTCCGCATACCGCATCACCGCGCACTGTCCGGCCTGACCGCTCACCGTGATCTCGCAGACCCCATTGAACTCCTGCCCGAAATCATAGACCCAAACGCCCTCCTCGGGCTGTGTGACGTTCACCGGCTCCAGCGTCATGACCGTTTCCGCGGCCTCCGACGCATAGGCGTAAAACGGTGTCTCCAAAAACGCCTCATCCACTGCGTTCACCGCGGCCGCCTGCCATCCTGCCGATGTCGCCCCGGGCATGCTCCAGTCCTCCGTCTCACAGCGGGCATCATAAAACTCCCCCTGATACATATCGTCCCGGCGCACCGGTCCGTCCGTAAAGACCTGCCAGCTGCCGTCCGTAACGACGGTCTGCTGTGTGCCGTCCTCGTAGGTGATCGCAAGCTTTCCCAGAAAGGCCGGTCCGCATTTCCCCCAGGACGCCCAGCTGTCCACCCTGCCCAGCGCCCTGTCGTACCACCCGTGACCGAGCAGAACGCCGACCGCGTTGCCGCCGCTCTTCAGCAGTTCCGTCACATCATAAACGCAGTACGGAAGCTCCCTGTCATACACGGGCCGTCCCGGATCGAAGGCGTGGCTGCTGACCGCTTCCCCGTTGATG
>CANQYH010000387.1 GCA_947628025.1 uncultured Lachnospiraceae bacterium
AAGGTGCGGACGCTCCGCCTTGTTTTCACCAGTTCCAACATGTCCATCTCGCTGTACCTCCCGGTCCGTCTCACGCATGCCGACGCGCGCCAGCTGGCCCACGTTTTCGATCGTTTGCTCCACGCCTTTGGTCACGATCCCGTCGCCGCCTAAAAACTGCTGGCCCTGCCGGAACATATCAAAGCCCAAAATCCCTGCCTCCACGGCCATGGCGATCTTGGCGGCGCAGGAGGATTTCGCTCCGTCGCAGATGGTTCCGGACAGGATCGCGACCGCGTTGACTACTGTATGCGCAACCTCGCGGTAATGGCCGCCGTGCAGCCATGCGATCCCCGCGCCGCAGCCGCAGCCTGCGCTGATCGCGCCGCAATAGGCGGACAACCTGCCGATACCGGTCTTCTGGTGGATCGTGATCAGATCCGACACGATCAGGGCCCGCAACAGGCGGTCATGGTCCGTCCCCAGATGGTTCGCGTAAACCGCCACAGGCACGGAGGCCGTGATCCCCTGATTTCCGCTGCCGGACAGGATACAGACCGGCATCTCGCAGCCGTTCATCCTGGCGTCCGAACCGGCCGCCGCCATTGCCTGCGCGCGGACGCGGACGTCGCCGCCGCGCGAAAGCAGCACCTTGCCGATGTTCGCTCCGTAATCGCCGTTCAGTCCTTCCTGCGCGATCGCCATATTCATGTCCAGCTGCCTGTCCAGGATATCCCGCAGATCCTCCAGATCGGCATGTTCCGCAAATTCCACGATATCCTGCACGTTCAAGGATTTCCGGTCTGATAACTCCTCCTCGGCCGCTTCCCCGATCGGGCGGGAAAACTGCGCCGCGCCGTTTTTCTCGATCAGTACGACATTCGTATGGGAATCCACGAGGCGCACCCTGACCTGGTCGCAGCCCCGCTCCATCGTAAGCTGGATATCAAAAATATGCCCGCTGTCCAGCGGCACGACCTGCACCGGACAATGTTCCGTCAGAAAGGCGATCCGCCCGTGATCCGCCGGACTGAGTCCGGACAGCACCTCCAGCCGTTTCTCCGGATGCCCCGCCGCGATCCCGGCCGCCAGGGCCGCGGCGATCCCCCGCTGTCCGCCGGTACCGGGAACCACCACGCTTTTTACATTCTTGATGATGTTTCCACTGAGGCCCGCCGTGATGCGCTCCGGGTCGCCGCCCAACTGCTCCCCGGCCAGGGCCGCGGCATAAGCGATCGCGATCGGCTCTGTACACCCCATCGCCGGTATCAGCTCCTGCCGGAGAATCTCGCAATACGTCCTGTACTTCCCATCCTTTTCCCATTTGTCTGCCATCGTCGTGCCCTCCCAAGGCTGCCTTTTCCTGCGTACCGTCCGTCCCGACCATAAACTGAAAAAAGAGCCGCCGCAAACAGGTTCTTACATAGGCCTTTTGCGCAGCTCCTTTCCAGGCTTTTCCTTATTCGGTTCTCTGTAAAGCGGAGATGAAGGGATTCGAACCCTTGTGCCGGGATGAACCGACAAACGCATTTCGAGTGCGCCGCGTTACGGCCGCTTCGCTACATCTCCTTGCATATGCCACATGTATTATCATATCCGATTCGCCCTGAATTGTCAACTACCCTTTTCGGAAGTTTTGGGTTCCCGGCCGTCATTTATTTCCGCACAGCGCCGGAGCTGCGGGCGGCCTCTCCCACTTTCTCGGCCACATGGGGCGCCACCCTCGGATCCAGGGCCGACGGGATGATGTATTCCGCGCAGAGTTTTTCCGGCTCCACCAGTTCGGCAATGGCCTGCGCGGCCGCCAGTTTCATCGCGTAGTTGATGTCCCTGGCCCCCGCGTCCAGCGCGCCGCGGAAGATCCCCGGGAACGCCAGCACATTATTGATCTGGTTCGGGAAATCGGAACGCCCCGTGCCCATGACTTTCACGCCGGCGGCCATGGCCTCGTCATACATGATCTCCGGCGTCGGATTGGCCATGGCAAAGACGATCGGGTCCGGATTCATCGCGGCGATCATCTCCGGCTTTAACGCGCCTCCGACGGACACGCCAATAAACACGTCTGCCCCCTGCAGGGCCTCGGCCAGCCCGCCGCGGCGGTCCTCCAGGTTCGTGATCTCACAGAGCATTTTTTTGTGGTCCCGGATGCCGACGCCCCGGTCCTTATACAAGATGCCGTTCTCGTCGCAGGCGATGATATGCTTCACGCCGGCGGTCAGCAGCATCCGAATGATCGCGGTGCCTGCGGAACCGGGACCGTTAAGCACTACATGGATCTCTCCGATCTCTTTGCCCACGACTTTCAGCGCATTGAGAAGCGCGGCCGTCACCACGATGGCCGTGCCGTGCTGGTCGTCGTGGAATACCGGTATATCCAGTTCTTCCTCCAGCCTGCGCTCGATCTCAAAGCATTTGGGCGAGGCGATGTCTTCCAGATTGATGCCGCCGAAAACCGGAGCGATCTGCTTGACCGCCCGGATGATTTCCTCGGTATCCTGGGTGTCCAGGCAGATCGGGAACGCGTCTACATTTCCAAAGGTTTTAAACAGGACCGCCTTGCCCTCCATGACCGGGATCGCCGCCTCCGCACCAATGTTG
>CANQYH010000388.1 GCA_947628025.1 uncultured Lachnospiraceae bacterium
CAGATCTGCTGGATCTGGTACAGCTGGTGGGAGGAGATCAGGATCGTCCGTCCCTCCTCCGACGCGAGGCTGCGGATCAGTTCCATCAGTTCCCGCATTCCCTCGGGGTCGATGCCCAGCGTCGGCTCATCCATAATGATCACGCGCGGATCTTTCATCAGCACGTCGGCCACGCCGAGGCGCTGCTTCATGCCGCGGGAATAGGTGGACGTCTTCTGGTCCGCCGCCGCGGTCATCCCCACTTTTTCCAGCAGGCTGTCGATCCGCTCTTCGATCAGCGCCTCCGGCAGCCCGTTCAGTCGGCCGGTAAAGCGCAGGTTCTCCCGTCCGGTCATATCCCCGTAAAAGCCCACATTGTCCGGCATGTACCCTACCATGCGCTTGATGGCCACCGGCTCTCTCGTGCAGTCTTTGCCGTCGATCCAGGCCTGACCGGAGGTAGGCTCCGAAAGTCCCAGAAGCATCAGCGTCGTCGTGGTCTTTCCGGCTCCGTTGGGTCCCAAAAGGCCGAAGATCTCGCCGGGATAGATGTCCAGCGACAGTTCCGACACGGCGGTCTTGGAGCCGTAGCATTTCGTCAGGCTCTCCGTATGGATGATCGGTTCCAAACGTGTCTCATCCATGTCCGATTCCTCCTTCCCGGTCCCGTCACCGTCTGCCGAATTTGCGGAAAACATACTCCAGGCCCAGGGCTACGCCGATGATGATCACGACCGCCACGATCCCCCAGGTCGTGCTGGTCTTGACGGAAACACGGAACTCCACACTGTCCGAGGACTCGGAGCTCCTGACCGTAAAGGAAGTCACATAGTCTCCGGTAATGGCGTCGTTGCCGGGCCGGACGCTGGCAATCACCTCGGAGGTGCTGCCCGCCGGAAGCGAGGCGATGATATTGTCGTCCAGGTTATAGGACACGGTCCAGCCGCTGGGAGCCGAGGAATTCAGGGAAACGTTTTCCAGATCCACATTGCCCGTATTGGTGATATAAAGAGTCACGTCCGAGGCTTTCCCGGCGTTGGCGTCAAAACTCAGCCGCCCGTCCGGCGTGGTCAGCTCCAGGCCGTAGGTGCCTGTGATCGTCACGCCCAGGTCTGTGGACAATGTTTCTGTCGCCGACACGGCGCTGCAGGAGATCTGATACTCTCCGGCTTCCACGTACTGGGGCGGCTTCACGGAAACAGTGATCGCCTGGCTGGAACCTGCCTCCACGTCGATGGCCGCCACGTTGGTGCTGCCGCCGGACGGTGTGAAGCTGACGGTCCAGCCCGTGGGCGCGTTGGACGACAGATTATAGGTCTGCGGCTTTAAGCTGTTATTGATCAAGGTCGTGCTGAAGCTGAAGCTGGTGCCGGAAGCGCCCTCCTGCTGCGGGTACTCGGACGTGAAGCTGCCGCGGCCCGCCTCCTGACTGGCCACCGAAAAACGGAACTCCAGATCGTCCGCGGCCGACGAACCCACGGCTTTCGCATGGATCTTCGCCGTGTAAACGCCCTCCTCCAGTTCTCCCGGGACCGACAGCCGGAACGTGACCGACGCGGCGTCCTCGCCCGGCTTCACATAAATCCGGTTGACCTCATAGGTTCCTCCCTGCAGGTACCCGTCCCAGCCGTCGGGGATCGCCGTAACGGAAATGTCCGCCTCCAGCGGCGCGCCGGTATCATTGTCCAGAGAAACCGACAGGCTGAGATTGTCGCCGGGTTCCACCGACATGCCGGGATAGCCCGTGTGGAGCGAAAGCCCCCCGTCGGCCCTGGCCGGAACCGTCCAGGCCAGCATCAGACAGCCTGCCGCCGCCAGCGCAATGCCTGTCCGCAGCAGCGCCAGCTTGCTGTCCTTTCGTATATCCCATAGTTTTACTGTACGTACCATGATATCCTCCTTCTGCCGTTTTCCCAAACGGCTTCTCGTTTTATGAAACATATCATAGTAACCAAACCTTTAATGAAGCTTAATCGTTTATGTAGATATTGTGAAAAGGGGAGCGCCGCATCCCGCAGTGCTCCCCGCTGTTGTCTTATTTTATGGAACGATCCACGCGCCGTCAGAACCTACCCTGTAGCCGTCCGGCGTTACCGTGTCTTTCATTATCTTTCCGTCACTGCCGAGATAGAACCATTTGCCGCCGTCTTCTTCCCAGCGGTTCACGGCCATGACCCCGCTGCTCCGGAAATAGTACCATTCCCCGCCGATTTTTCTCCAGCCTTTCGCCATATAGCCCGCAGCGTCGATCCAGTAAGCGCCGTCGCTCTGGTTCAGCCATTGCGAGAACGCATAGCTGCCGTCTTCCTTAACGTAATACCAGCCGATCTCGTTCTGTTTCCAGCCGCCGGACCGGACCGGCTCTCCCGGCGCGGTCATCTCGGCTTTTCCGCCGTCCGCTGCCTGCGAAGCCTCCGCTGGCGTCTCAGCCGGCGCCGAACTGCTGCCGGTATCCTGCAGCGGTTCCGCTCCCGGCGCTTCCAGCACCATCTCGCCGCGAACGTCATCCGGCTGCGGCAGTGTGCCGGAACCCGGAGCTTCCATGGATACGTCTGTGCTATCGCCAGTCCCGGGCGCTGTCGTTCCTGGCGTTG
>CANQYH010000389.1 GCA_947628025.1 uncultured Lachnospiraceae bacterium
CGTTCTGGACCGGCAGCGGCATGGCATTTTTTCCATTTCAAAACTCTGCCCCGTATAGGTCCCGTAAGCCCTGGCCAGACCTTTGAGCTGAGCCGCCATCCGCTCCCGGCTGCACACGCCGTCGCAGTGGAGCGCGTCCACCAGATAGAGGAAGTCCAGCCTGCCGCTGTCCTCCAGCACATCCGCGACGCTGCGGATCGTATCGCAGCAGTTGACCAGCACCAACTCCTGGACGCGTCCCTCCATGACCGCCTGCAGAAGCGCCTTGCCGAAGCCGCACAGGTTCGGATGGGCGATCTGGTCCGCCAGCTCAAAGCCCCGCGGCATGGAATTTAAATTGGCGCACTCGGCCCCGAACGCCGCCAGAAGCTCTACCGGCGTATATTTACACACATAATACGTTTTGTTTCCGTTCATTTCGTCCTCTTCCCGGACGCTTTCGGGATCTGCTTTCCGGCGTCCGTATTGATGTCTGTCTGTTTTTTGTTTTCTGCGTATGCGTTGGCTCTGATTTACAGCGGCCGCACTTTCGCGGAACTGTTTATTTTCCTGCAGCTGTATTAGTTCTAATTTACAGCGGCCGTATTTTCGCGGGGCTGTTTATTTTTCCATAACCGCGTTCATTCCGATCTCCATCGTACATACTTACGTCCACGCGACTCCGACTCCGTTTCTCCGCTTTCATTCTGACGCAAATCTATTGTTACGGTTCGCACATTGGTATTAGTAATGTTCCGTCTTCATCTCCCGGCTTCTCCATCACACATGTCAGCCAGGTTCAAAGCAATAAATTATTTCCATCCGAGCCCGGCTGTACTGTCACCAGCCCGTACCGTATCCCAAATCGTGCCATGCTCCGAACCGATCCCATGCTTCCTGTCCGGATCACCGCCTGTCCCACTTTACGTCTGCAACATGTGAAATGAAAGGAAAGATTCAGGAAGAAATAGCCCGAACTGCCGCCCGACCCGTCTCAGGCCTGCAGCATCTCGAGAAAAGCGCCCAGTCTGGTCGAGGTCTGCCCCTCTCCGCCGTGGCTTTGGTCGCAGCCGTCCCCATCCAGGATCAGCAGCGGGATCCCGGCCGCCTCAAATTTCTTCTTCGCCAGCTGAGCTCCTCCCAGCGTGTGCTTGCAGCCCCAGTGGCAGAACCAGATGGCCCCATCCGCCCGGACCCGCTTCGCGCTCTCGATGCCCCGCTCGATCCGGCGGATCACGCCCCCGTTGATCCCATTGTAGACCATCCGTTTCGCCATGGCCTCATAGGGACGCTCCGGATCGAAATCCGGGCTGCAGAACTCCGACATCTCGCAGCCTACGATCTGCGCCGACCTCTGCAGGCACAGTTCCTTTTTCACCGCCTCGGACCAGAACGGGATCGTGTGCATCCAATAGATCCGCTTTCCCGCAGCCGGTTCCGCCCGGCGCACCTCCCGCAGCAGCATTTCCGTATACGCCTCCTGCTCTTTCGTCCCCAGAAAGAGCTGGTTGGCGATCCCCGCAAACATCGGCGTCACCAGATCCGACGGCACATAACGGTCCATGCGCAGCTCCTGGAAGCGCTCATAATTCTCAAGCGTCCGCCTGCTGCGCCGCATTCGCTCTTTCAGACGCGCTTCGTCCACCGCCGTTCCCGTACATTTTTCTAAAAACGCCGCCATATCCCGCAGCTGTCCCGCCACGTATTCCACATTTTCCTCGTTCTGCTGCATGGGCACGTCGATGGCAAAGGACGGCACGTCAAACAGCTGCGCCAGATGCCGGAACGTGACCAGATTGGCGTCGCAGGTCAGATTCGTGTAAACGACGCAGCGGGGCTTCGGCAAAAGTCCTCTCTCCGCCGCTCCAATAAATGTCTTGTGATAGCTGCACAGCGTCTCGGAGATCCCGCTGTTTTCCGCCTGCTGCAGGCACCCCTGCCCCGCGCAGGACGCCGAGATATAGCTGGAAAAGCCCTCCACATTGTAAGGGCTCAGACCCACCTCCTGCAGCAGCTCGCAGGGCGTAAAAATGCTGACGACAGCGGACTGCTCCGGCTTTTTCAGGGGCTGCAGCATCCGGTCCATCATCACCCGGGCCAGGTACCGGTCCGCCGGCATCAGCTTTCTCTGCGGCAGGACACGGTAACGAACGTCCTGCACCTCCCAGCCGGTTTTCAAAAGCCACCGGGCCCGCTGCGGGTCCGTCCGGCTCCACTGATCGACATAATTCCCAAACGTCTCATAGATCTGCATAAAGTCAACCGTTCCTTTTCTTCATTTTATTCTTTGAAAAACGCCACCGCAATGGCTCCCGGGCCCGCATGGGTTCCGATCGTGCTGCCGATCGTGCTGACCGGCAGATCCTCTACGGACACCTTTCCCTCGTAAAACCGAGCGCTGTCCTGCAAATATTTCCGCAGAAGCGCGTCGGACAATCCGCTGTACGCCAGACAGTACGGCATGGAAAAATCGATGCTGCCCGCCTCGTCAATGTACCTGGTCAGAAGATTGCTGCTGTTTTTCGAGCCTCTGGCCTTGCCCAGCAGCTTCACCTCCCCGTCCTCGATGGCGATCACCGGCTTGATCGAAAG
>CANQYH010000390.1 GCA_947628025.1 uncultured Lachnospiraceae bacterium
CAATGGCGCTGACCCCCAGGATATCCTGATAATAGTACAGGATATAGCTGGCGGGCAGCATATACACCATATCCTTGCCCACGGCCCCCAGACCGTAAGAAACCTTTTCTTTCGCCGTTAATTTCATGCCTCTCCCTCTTTCTGCCGTACAACGGCTTTCCTGTCATAGACCGCCGCCGGCCGTCATTTCTTCGCGATACTGTTCACCAGCCAGATAACGATGCACGCGCCGATGGCCGACACGATCAGATTGCCAAAAAATCCGCTGCCGCTGATGCCCACAATGCCCAAAAGCAACCGGCCCACAATACCGCCCACGATGCCCAGGATGATATTGCGGATCAGGCCGCCCTGATTGTCCATGATCTTGGACGCCAGCCAGCCCGCCAGAGCGCCGACCACCAGAGTACCGATCAATCCCAGACCATTCATCATAAAGACTCCTCCTTTGCATGATCCTAAAAACGCGCATAAATAATAATGCTTTCTGTCATCATTGTACCATGCGAACGGCCGTTTGTCACCCGGAACCTACGGCACGGCGGAAATTTTTCAAAAGCTACTTTTGATTAATTGTGAACTTATTTTGTAAACTTAATTTACATTTATTGTTGACATTTCGGCCGGTATCCCGTATAATCTTCCCCAGATAAAAGCGGTCACAGGCAAACCGGGACTGCCGGATCTATATCGCAAAAGGAGGATTTTCCATCATGAACCGTTCCAACGAAATCGCCGCAAAACCCATTCTGACGACCAGAGAAATGACCGCCACGGCCCTTATGACCGCGCTGATCTGCGCGCTGGGCCCCATCGCGTTTCCGATCCCGGTCCTGTCTCCCGTCCCCATCTCCCTGGGCACGCTGGCCATCTATCTGGCCGTCTACGTGCTGGGCATGAAAAAAGGGATACTGAGCGTCGTGGTCTATCTGCTGCTTGGCCTGGTCGGCCTGCCCGTATTTACCGGCTTTTCCGGCGGTCCGGCCAAAGTGATCGGCCCTACCGGAGGATATATGATCGGCTATCTCTTCCTGGCTGCCATCGAGGGCTTTTTCACGGACCATTTTCACGGGAAACAGCTCATGACAGCGATCGGCATGGTCACCGGCACCGCTCTTCTCTATCTCTTTGGGACTTTGTGGCTGGCGTTTCAGATGAACCTGACCTTTGGAGCGGCTCTGGGCGCCGGCGTACTGCCCTATCTGCCCGGAGACACCGTAAAGATCATTCTCGCGCTTATACTGGGAAGCGCCATCCGCCGCCGCTTTCCTGATCACATATATTAAAATTTTCTAAAATCAACGGGCGTGCTCTTGATTTTCCCGCCAATTACAGTATAATGGAAAGTAGAAGTTGGCTTAATTGGCAAGATTATTTGATTAGTTTGTCATTATTGAAAAATAGGCGTTTCATTTGTATAATTTTATGTTTTCAGCGTTATTATTTCGGTTTTCTGTTCAGCAGTTGTGAAATAGTTGCTGATAATGAGCATGAATATCCGAAGAAAGAATTTATTAAATACGCGCATGAAAACAATATCAGCTACATAAAAGGACATATCCCAGGGCGGCGTCACGTTACGGAAAGCATCCCTTGTGCGGATCGCTGCATGGCTGGGTGGTCAGAGAGGGCGTGGGGGGACGCCCTCTCTTTTTTCGTCCGCGCAAAGGGAAACGAGGGACTGTTTCAAGTCCCCCCCATTTTTTGAACCTTCTCTTTTTTCGTCCGCGCAGAGAAAAACGGCGTACAGGACTGTCATTGACGGTCCACGATACGTTCCCGCCGGATTCGCGCCGGCTGCCATGTTCCTGTCCGGCTCATACCAAATACCGCCTACCGTTCCGCCGCTTCCGCGCCGCCGGAAAATTCTTTGATGATCAGTGTCCCGACCGGTCCCAGCAGCACGCCCGCGATCCCAAAAAGCTGCAGCCCCACATAGATCGACACCAGCGTCTCCAGAGGAGAAAGGCCCACCCGGTCCCCTAAAAGCTTCGCCTCCAGGAATTCCCGCAGGAGATAGCAGACTATATATAACCCTGCGACGGCCAGCCCTCTCTGCCATTTCTTCTGCAAAAAGCAGAACAGCGCCCAGGGCAGCAGCACCGTCCCGGTCCCAAACAGCGGCAGGGCGTCCAAAAGCCCCAGACCGATTCCAGCCAGGATATAATAAGGATTCTTCAACAGAAAAAGCCCCGCCATGCACACGCCCATGACCAGCAAAAGGATCACGCCCTGGGCACGCAGGTACGCTCTGCCCACCACGCCCAGCACCCGTCCTGCCCGCACATATTCCGGCCAGAAGACCGACCGTTCCATACGGCGGCGGATCTCATCCAATTCCTGGATAAACAGCATCACGCCCACGGCAAAAAGCGCCGTCACGATCGCCGCTTTCATGAAATACTGAGCGGCCGCCATGGAATTGCCCATCAGATAGGGCATAAATCCCTGCCGAAGCCGTTCTCCCAGATTCAGCAGCATATCCTGGACCAGACGGACCATGAAACCCTCTTTCAGCGCCAGACATTCCTCCATCTGACGGC
>CANQYH010000391.1 GCA_947628025.1 uncultured Lachnospiraceae bacterium
TACCCATCGCGTCCCGCGCTCAGATACCGATCCAGGTACTTCCGGTAGATGCTTACGGTCCCGGCCGTGTAGCGGGGACTCTTCATGCGCCCCTCGATCTTCAGCGAATAAACGCCGCTCTCCAGAATATCCGGCAGCAGGTCCAGCGTGCACAGATCCTTGAGGCTCATCAGGTAGCGTTCCTCCGGCCGCTGTCCGTCCGCCTCATAAGGCAGGCGGCAGGGCTGGGCGCAGCGCCCCCGGTTCCCGCTCCGTCCCCCGATCAGGCTGCTCAGCAGGCATTGTCCCGAATAACAGTAGCAGAGGGCTCCATGGACAAAACTCTCGATCTCCACCCCCGTCTGGTCGTAGATCCGCCGCAGCTCCGCCAGCGACAATTCGCGGGCCGTCACGATACGGACCGCGCCCATGTCCTTTAAAAGCTGCGCACCCGCCGCCCCTGTGACCGTCATCTGCGTGCTGGCATGGACGCTCAGGTCCGGGAACCACCGCCGCACTGCCGCGAAAACGCCCAAGTCCTGCACGATGACCGCGTCCAGCCCTCTCTCATAATAGGGCCGCAGATACTCATACAGGCCGCCGAACTCTTTCTCTTTTACCAGCGTATTGACGGTCATATAGAGAGAAACCCCATGAAGATGGGCGTAATCGATCGCCGACAGCATCTGCTCCTCGTCCAGGTTCTCCGCATAGGCCCTGGCCCCAAAACGGCTGCCGCCGATATACACCGCGTCGGCCCCCGCCGAGACCGCCGCTTTCAGGCTCTCAAAAGAACCGGCCGGCGCTAAAAGCTCCGCGCCCGGCCGGCTTCCTGTCCGGCGCTTCGGTCTCTCCTGCGCTCCGCCTGTCTCCGCCGGACGGTTATCCGGCCCTGCGGCTCTCTCCGTCTGCGATCGTTCGGTCATCCCACGTTCCCCCTGCGTACGACATTTTCATTTCCCCGGCTTTCCCACCTATTCCGCTCACCCGGTCAAAAAGGGAGCACCGCAAAATCATCCGGCCCGCGGCGGAAACTCATTCTGCGGCACTCCCTTATGTGAAACGATCCGAGATCATCTGCGGTTGTTATAATTCGGATTATATCTCGGATTCTGGGAATAACCCTGTCCGCCTGAAGTCTGCGAATACGCGGCCTGGAGCGCTTTCAGCTTCAAAAGCTCCTCCTGATCGGCTTTCTGCTTCTGGCGCTGCTCCTCCAGCGCGTTTTTCGCCTCTTCCAGTTTTCCGCGGATCTCCTCCAGCTTCCGGTCAGATTCAGCCCGTTCCTTTTCAAGCGCCGCTTTCGTCTCCGCCAGCTCTTTTTCCGCCGCGGCCAGCTTTCCCTCGGTCTGCTCCTGCAAAAGGACCGCGGTCCGCGCCGCCGCCAGCTCCTCCGCCGACGTGCTCTTATATTGCTCAAACTGCTTTTTAAGCTGGCTGATATTCTGTTTTGCCGCATCCAGATCCTGTTCTCTCCGCTCCAGGTTCATCTGCGTCATCACCAGCTCGTGCTTGAGACTGTAAGTCTCCCGCTCCATATCCTCCATGCGCCGGTCGCTGGCCTCTGCCCGGTCCGTCGCTTTGAAATAATCGTCCGCGATATTCAGCTCCACCATAACGGCCTGATATTCCTGGCTTTGTTTGGAAAAGCCTTCCTGCCGCTTTAACTGCACCGTCTTCTCGGTGATATAGCCGGCGACCCGCTGGAGATACTGCTGGTCCTCCGCGCCGCCCAGCGTATAGATCTTTCCGTCGATCAGAACTTCCGCATAATTTTTATTGTTCATAGATCCACCTGCTCCCGTATCGTCATTTCCGTCTTATCATACCACAGCCATACTCACAATTTCCACCGGATTTTTATTATCCGCGTCACTCCAATGCCGCCCGGTCGATCAGCTGCAGCTCTTCTTCGGTAAAGGATGTGTTAGCGACCGCGCCGATGTTGTCCAGGATCTGCTCCGGCTTCGACGCGCCGATCAGCACGCTGGTAACGACGCCGTCCCGCAGGATCCAGGCCAGCGCCATCTCCGCCAGGGTCTGCCCGCGCTCCGCCGCCAGGTCCCGCAGCCGCCGGATCTGCCCCAGCTTCTTTTCCGTCAGCGCGGACTCTTTCAGGAAGCGCCCGTCCGTCACGATGCGGCTGTCGGCGGGAATCCCGTTCAGGTAACGGTCTGTCAGCATCCCCTGGGCCAGCGGGCTGAACGAGATAATGCCCTTGCCCAGTCTGCGGGATGTCTCTTTCAGACCGTTCTTCTCGATGGTCCGGTTAAATATATTATAGCTGTTCTGGTTGATGATAAAGGGGCACCGCAGCTCCGTCAGGATCGCGGCGGCCTTTTCCAGCGTGGGTCCGTCGTAATTGGACAGGCCCACGTACAGGGCTTTCCCGCTCCTTACCGCCTGGTCCAGAGCGCCCATGGTCTCCTCCAGCGGCGTGCCCGGATCCATCCGGTGATGATAGAAAATATCCACGTAGTCCAGTCCCAGCCGCTTCAGGCTCTGGTCCAGGCTGGCCAGCAGGTACTTGCGGCTGCCCCAGTCGCCGTAGG
>CANQYH010000392.1 GCA_947628025.1 uncultured Lachnospiraceae bacterium
GGGCTGGGGGAGCGGGGACTTCTCCTACGATACCTTTGTGCTGGGGAACAGCAGCATCTCTTACAATTACATCGAGAACTGCATGAACGATTCCCTGGGCGACGGCGGCGGCATCTATGTGCTGGGAAGGCAGGACGGCACGCGGATCGTGGGAAATTACATCACGAACGTGGGAGTTTCGGGAGACAGCGCCAGAGGGATCTATCTGGACGACGGCACCTGCGGGTACACGGTGACGGGCAACGCGCTCACGGACTGCCGGCAGAATTTCCTGTATAAGGGAGATCACAACGAGGTTTACGACAACTACGGGGCTCCGGCGCCCCAGGGGGACGGCGATATGCGCGTGGCGATCGGGGCGCTGGGAGAATCGGCGTATGTGTTCGAGCGCAACGACCTCTGGGACGAGGCGGCTGTGGAGGCGATCAAAGCGGAAGCGGGCGTAAGAGAGACCGAGGAACCGGGGACCGCCGTAGAGCCGGACGAGGGGACAGAACCGTCCGCGTCCGAACCGGAGTCTGCCGCGGAAACGCCGGGCGCGGGAGCAGAAACCGCTGCGTCCGGATCGGAGTCTGCCGGGGAAGCGTCGTCCGCGGAACCGGAACCGTCCGCGTCCGAGCCGGATGCAGCCGCGTCCCCGGCCCGGCAGCAGACCGGATCGGGGACCAGCCCGGCGGTATGGGCGGCGCTGGCGGTACTGGTTGTGGCGCTGGCGGGCGCGGGGGTCTTCCTGTGGATGAAAAAACGAAAAGGCGGTGCGGCGGAAAAATGATGTATGGAAAAACCAAAACGGCAGGATTTCTGAGCGCTGTTTTGACCGCGGCCATGCTGAGCGCCGCCATGACGGCTGCGGCGCCGGCGGCCTCTGACGGCGAGGTCACGAGAGCCAATGTGACCAGTTACAGCTTTGTGATCGACAAGGAGGGCGTTACCCGCCTGGAGGCGGAGGATACGTATACGCGGAATTACGCGATCGCAGACGACAACAAGACTGTGATCGTGGAACGGGAGGACGCCTCCAACGGCAAGTTCCTGGCGGCGGCGGAAAACGTCGTGTCGGACAGCCACTGTTTTGAATTCCGCTTTACGCTCCGCATGAACGCCGAGATCGTGCTGTCCGCCGCGTATGCGAGAACGGAACGATGGAAAAACAATTCCAAGGATATGTCAAGATCCTATACCTATGTGATCGACGGAGAGAAGACGGTCGGCCTCAGCAGCGGCGCCAGTCTGAAACCGGACAGCGATATTACGAAATGGGAGACGGTGACCTATGACAAGTTCACGCTGCGTAAGGGGGATCATTCGGTAAAGGTCATGATCACGGAGCGGTCAAGCGTAGGAAATCCCAACATTGATTATATTGATTTTGACGTGAAAGAGCTTACGGGAGACTATCGCGAATTGGAAAGCGTCGCGGATAACGACATCCATACGCAGCAGCAGTACAATTTTCTGAACGACGAAGAGCTGGAGGACGTGTATATTTACGCGGACGGCGAAGCGGAACTGAGCAGACCGAAAGCGATCGTCTGCGATTTCTCCGCGGACGCCGGGATCGGAACCGCCGATGCGTATATCGTCCAGAAATCGGCGTCGGCGGATTTCTCCGATCCGGTCGTCATTACCGGCCTCGCGGAGAAACGCTGCGAACTCTATAACCTCATGCTGGGAGAACATTTTTACTGGAGAGGCGGAACCTCCGAGGACACGATAGGGGACAGTCCGGTTCATGAAATCACGCTCAACGACCAGGGACCGAGGAACTGCTATGTAAGCGGCGTGACGAACGTGAGGGACATCGGAGGCTATGCTTCCGATCTCGTGGAGGGCGGCACGATCCGGCAGGGACTTTACTATCGGGGAGCCAATCTCAACAGCATCACGCAGGAGGGAAAGGCCCAGCTTACGGACGATCTCGGAGTGAGAGTGGAGATCGACGTCAGGGACCGGGACCAGTGCAAGGGACCGTACGTAGACGGCGTGGAGTACTATGCCTTTCCCATTCCGTCCGGCACCGAGTCCTCCCGGTTCGAGGCGTTCGCGGATGAGTACCGGCAGATTTTCGAGCTCGTGGCCAACGCGGATGAGAAACCGGTCTATCTTCACTGCGCATCCGGCGCGGACCGGACAGGGATCATTACGTTTATGCTGCTGACCGTCTGCGGCGCTGGTTATGAGGACATCGCGAGGGACTACCTGTTTACCAATTTTTCGAACCAGGGGCCCCGCGGCCTCCAGGGCGAGTTCGACAACTGGTGGAGCAAGCTGGACCAGTTCGAGGGCGAAAGCAAAGCGGACCGGGCCAAAAACTGGATGATCTCCAAGGGCGTTCCCGAAGAGCAGGTGGAAAAGATCCGCGGGATCTTTGTCACGGGCTACGCCGGGGACGAAAGCAGGGAGGAACCGGGGGCAGCCGGGGAAGCGCCGGGAGCGGGAGCAGAGGCCGCAGCGAACGGGCCGGGGGCAGCCGGGGAAATACCGGAAGCGGAGACCGTAGCGAACGGGCCGGAATCTGCCGGGG
>CANQYH010000393.1 GCA_947628025.1 uncultured Lachnospiraceae bacterium
GGATCGATCCGTTTCAGATCTGATACAGCCTCCCCCAGCTTCATCGCCCGAAAATCATCGCTCTCCCAGGTATAAGCGTCCAGCTGGTAAAAATCCGGGTTGCGGACCAGATGATCTCCCAGGCACACATTCCAGGCCGCCAGAAGCAGCAGCAAAACGATCCGCATATTTGTCCCTCATACGCTCATATAGTAGTATGACTCCATTGTATTCCGGCGCTTATGAAAAAATCCATTTCCGGCCTGCTGACGGTCCTGATCCTTTTTCTGTTTCTGACCCACCCGGTCCTGACCCGCGACGGCGCGGCCCGCGGACTGCTGCTCTGGTCCCGGACCGTTCTGCCCACCCTGCTGCCGTTTATGCTCTGTTCCCAGGCGATCGTGGCCTTTGGCGGCCTGCCGCTGCTGACGGCCCCATTCCGGCCGCTGTTTCGATCCCTGTTCCATCTGTCGGACGCCGGAGGCTATGTGCTGATCTCCGGCCTTTTGTGCGGCTATCCCATGGGCGCCAAAACCTGCCGGGAATTTCTGGACCAGGGACGCATCTCCTTTCCGGAGGCGCGCTGCCTGCTGGCCGTCAGCAACCATCCCAGCCCCATGTTCGTGCTGGGCTACCTGGCTTCGCTTCTGGACCCCTGCGTCTCCGTCCCTCGGATACTGGCGGCGCTCTATCTGCCGGTCCTGCCGCTTTTCGCCGCCGCCAGGCGCGTCTATGGATTCCCGCCGCCTCAAGAACGCGGATATGCCGGTCCGTCCTGCAGCGATCGTTCCGGCCAAGTTCTCCTCTCCGGCACACGTCCCCGCGCCGCCGGACAGACCCCGCCCGGCGAAACAGCCTGCGCAAACGCCCGTTCCTATAAAAAACTCCCGCAGGCGGAACTCTGCCAATCCCGCCCGGACGCAGACGGCGGTTTCGACGAGATCCTCATGCGCTCCATCGAGACCATGGTCCGCATCGGCGGATATATCATGCTGTTTTCGATCCTGGCCGCGTATATCGAACAGTTCCCCGGCCTGCCCGCGGTCTGCCGGGCCCTGGCCTTGGGCGCTGCAGAGATCACCACCGGCCTCGGCGCCGTCTGCCGGACCGTATCCGGGGAGACCCAGGGACTGCTCTGCACCGCCGTCACCGCTTTCGGCGGGCTGTCCGGGATCTTTCAGACCAAAAGCGTGCTGCGCCCGTTATCCGCGGTCCCGCCGGTCCGGCGCGCTTCCATTCCCTTGGATGCGCCGTCCCCCATCCGCCCCGCCGCTTTCTCCCCCTACGAAAAAGAGAGCCCCGGTATTCTCCCCGGAACTCTCCGCTCCTCTCGCTCTCCGGCCGCGCAGCAGACGCACGAAAACGCCGGATTGTCCCTCCGGCACTACGTGCTCTGGAAGCTGGCCCATACGGTCATCGCATGTCTTCTGTATAGTCTCCCGCATATTCTCCGTTTTCCTGTTCGTTAGCAGGCTGCGGCGGCATGTTCAGCTCATTGCGGTTGTTCGTCACCAGCTCGTAACTGCTCTGCAGCGTACCCATATAGGCCTCAAAATGGGCCTGGGCCTGCTCCATGGAATGAGCGATGATATTCTGCAGGTTGGCCAAAGCGTCGTCCGTATACTGGATCGCGCCCTGCCGGATATTATTGGCGTCGCTGACCGCAGCGTCCACGATCTCCTGCGCCTGCTTGTTCGCCTCCTCCAGGATCTGGTTGGCGGCGGCATACGCGCTCTGGGTGATCTCATGCTCGTTGACCATGTCGTTGGTCTGGTTCCTGGCCTCCTGGAGCATGGCGTCCGCCTGGGTCCTGGCGTCGTTCATGATCGCTTCCTGATTGCTGATCACGCGCTGGTACTGCTTGATCTCGTCCGGCACCCGCAGGCGGAGCTCCACCAAAAGCTCCTCCAGCTCGTCCCGGTTCACTAAGATCTTATTATTGGAAAACGGCTGCGTTTTGCAGTTATCAATGAATTCTTCAATCTCTTCGATCAACTGTTCGATTCTGCTCATGGATATGTACTCTCCTCCCTTTTATTTATGACAATAGAACGTCTGCGAACGCGTTTTCTATTGTAAACCGGTACCCGTCAGCTTCGCCCGGATCCTCTCGGCAACCAGCGGATGGACAAACGCGCCGATATCGCCTCCGTACATGGCGATCTCTTTCACGATGCTGGAGCTTAAATACGAATATTTCAAATTCGTCGTCAAAAAAACCGTATCCACCCCAGGCGCGATCACATGATTCGTCTGGGCCATCTGCAGTTCATATTCAAAGTCCGTCACCGCCCGGAGCCCGCGCACGATCACGCTGGCGCGGCACTCCCGCACAAAATCCACCAGAAGCCCCCCAAAAGACCGGATCTCCACATTGGGGAGATGACTGGTAACATCTACTAACATCTTAACACGTTCTTCCACAGAAAACAACGGCGTTTTTGAATTATTGTTCAAAACCGCCACGATCACTTTGTCCATGATCGTGGAGCTGCGCTCAATGATGTCGAAATGCCCCAGGGTGACCGGGTCGAAACTGCCC
>CANQYH010000394.1 GCA_947628025.1 uncultured Lachnospiraceae bacterium
CTTCGCGTAGTTAAAAAAAATGTCCGGCTCTCTGTGGGCGGAAATGACCGTCATCTCAAAATCCACCCCCAGCTTTTCCAGGACATCCGCCGCCTGCGCCATGACAGGCAGATCCGAATCGCTGCCCATGACAATGCCAACTCTAGCCATCGCTGTCTCTCCTTTTCTCATGCGTATACCGGCCGGCCGCGCCCTCTGAACATCCGCCGTTTCCAAACGCCGCTTTCAGGCCATGGGCCGGACCGCTCCCAATACAGTTGTTCTTATCATACCATCTCCCGGATTTTATCGCAACCGATTTTTACAAATTTGTTACATCCGGCGCGCTCTTTTTTTCCGGAAACACAAAGCGGATAAGCGGCCGTTCCAAACTACGGCCGGATCAGGAGTTCCAGTACCGGCGGCGCTGTTCTTCGTCCAGCTGCTCCACGAATTTGCGCTTGTATTCCAAAAATTCTCGCATATCGATCAAAATATGGAAGATGAACGCCCGATTTTCAAATTCATCCGGGGATGTGATCGGCTCTCTCTTCCGCATACGCGCAAACACCGCGTCCAGCTGCTGCAGCTGCTCCGTCGGCACATTTTTTTCGAGCACATAATCGGCGGTATTCCGAATATAGGCGGCGATCTCGCCGGCGTCCTCCGGCATCTGGCGGATCTTGCGCATTTCCATATGGAGATTGCTCAGCACGCAGCACTGCTGCCAGCGCATTTCAAAATAATCGATATAATAGCTGGGATGCGACTGGAACGTGTTTCCCCGGTACTCGTTGGCCTCGCTGATATAATGCTGCAGCTCCTTTTCCAGATCCCGCAGCTCCTGCCATACGTCCACCGTCATCTCCTGCTCCGACAGATAATCGGCCAGGTGCAAAAGGATCGTCCGGAGACGCTTCTCCGAGTCTTTCATCCAGTTCAGGATATCCTGCTTCCTGTGGCGGTTATTGCTGAACAGATTTAAGACCGTAGCGATCGAAATGCCGATCAGCAAAAGATACAGCTCATTGGCTACGGCCGCGAAGCTGAAATCCATCGTTTCGAGGAAATGCATCCCGATCACCGCGTTGACCGAAAGCGCCGAACGCCAGCCGATGGAATCGCAGATCAGCGTCATCAGCATCAGGAAACAGCCATAGGCGAACCAATCGCTGCTGAACAGAAAGATCGTCGACCAGGCGATCAAAACGGCGATGGCAAACGTGACGATCCGGAACAGGGACAGCTTCACCGTCTCCCATTTCGTCGTCAAAATCGTCAGCAGCGTGATCGAACCGGCCGAGGCCGCATACTGCAGTCCAAAGCTTTTGGCCAGATACATGGCCAGCGCGCTGCCAAAGCCGATCTTGGCCGCCTGCAGCGTATACTTCCACATCTGATTATGTTCCATGTTCCGATCCCTCCGCTATGTATTTTTTAAATGCAGACTCCGGCCGGCAGAGGTCTCAGCCGCCGGAAATGAATGACAGAATAGATCCCCGCCGGCGTTACCGCAGCGGTTTTGCGGCTTCCGCGAACAGAGCGGGAGAAATATGGCAGTAACCCTGCGGATTCTTTTCCAGATATTTCTGGTGATACTCCTCCGCCGTATAATAATTGGACAACGGGAGCGCCTCCACCGCCAGCGGCGCGTCGTAGCGTTCCTGGAGCTTCGCCAATGCCCCCTCGATCACCGCACGGTCTTCCGGCGCCGTATAATAGATCCCGGTCCGGTACTGGATCCCGCTGTCTCCGCCCTGCCGGTTCACGGACGTCGGGTCGATCGCCCGGAAATACCGCTCCAGCAGCTCCGTAAGCGGCAATCGTTCCGGATCGTAGGTCACTTTTACCGTCTCGGCATGGCCGGTCCCCTCATATTTGACCTGCTCGTAAGTAGGATGCTCCGTCGTCCCATTGGCGTAGCCTGCCTCCGTGGAGACCACGCCGCGGATACAGTCAAAGTAGCGCTGCGTTCCCCAGAAACATCCCCCCGCCAGATAGATTTCTCTGTAAGCCGTTTGCTGCTCCATCGTGATAACCTGCCTTTCTTTCGATTCTTGTTTCTATTATACTCGTTCTTTCGCGATCCCGCAATCCTATTCGGCGTTTTCTTCCGCGGTCCGGGCCCGCTTTTCTTTTCGCAATCTTCCGCGGCCCGGGCCCGCTTTTCTTTTCGCAAAAAAGCACACGAAAAAAAGCCGCGAGCCGGACCGGAACCGCGGCGCAAGGCTACAATAGGAAATACGTTATACGCTTTATATCCGTGAAAATAACAGAGGCAGAAGCGACGCGGGGATCCTGTACGGATCTCATACCGTTCCCTGCTTTAACGCCGCTCCTGCCTGTATTCAGAAAACCTTTATTTTATGATCTTAGAATTTCCCTGCTTTCGCCGCTTCCTCGACAGAAACAGCCACCGCCACGGTCATGCCGACCATCGGGTTGTTGCCGGCGCCGATCAGACCCATCATCTCTACATGGGCCGGTACGGAAGAAGAACCCGCGAACTGAGCGTCGGAATGCATACGGCCCAGCGTAT
>CANQYH010000395.1 GCA_947628025.1 uncultured Lachnospiraceae bacterium
CCCCATCTCCCCCAGGCACACGAGCCGGTACCCGCGCCGCCGCATCTCACCGGCCAGGTCGATCCCCGTCTCCAGCGCCGCCAGCGTCTCCTCCCTCGTCATAGCAGGTTCTTTGAGGAAATTCCGGGTCCCGCGGGCGATCTTCCGGTTCCAGCCCCCGGAATTGTATACCAAAGGCTCGGCTGCATCCATTTTTGGATATACAACTTTCGACATTCCGCTTTCCGCGGGGCACTCGCTTTCTGGCACTTTATCTTCCGCCGGATAAACGTCCCCAGACGCTCCGCCGCCCGCAGGACACCAGTCCTCTGACACTCTATCCTCTATCAGGTACATACGCTCAGACGTTCCATTCTCCGCGGGACACTCGTCCCCCGACATTCTTTCATCTGTCGGACTTTTCTCCGGATACACATCCTCCGCTACCCCGATATCCACCGGATACACGTCCACCCCGGCACGGGCCGCCATCAGGCAGACGCAGGAGCGGCCCCCGGCGAAATTCCGGGCGACCGCCGCCGTCACCTCCCGGCCGGTCTGGGTCACGCCCTCCTCCACGATCCCATTGTCCGCGCAGAGGATCAAGAGCGCTTTCTTACCCACGTCCACGTCCGCCGTTTTCTGGACGCCCGCGACCTTTACCACCGCGTCCTCCAACAGTCCCAGGCTGTGGAGCGGCTTTGCGATCTGGTTCCACCTGCGCCGGGCCGCTTCCATCGCAGCCGGATCCGCGTTTTCGATCCGCTCCAGCCATTGTTCCAGCATAAACTCCCCTCCGCCCGTTCCTACCGTATTTTAATCGATCCACAGCCGATGAAAGATGGCTCCGATCTTTCCGCATCCTCCGGCACGGCAATGCTTCCAATCTCCATTATAGATTCAGACCCGCGCTCTGTCAATCTGTGCAATGCCCTTGTCAGCCGTAAAGATCACAGCCAGGGATGAAGCTCTGACAGCCGCAGCATCAAAACTGTCCTGCCCCATCACCGAGCCAGAGATAAAGCTCCGACAGCCGCAGCGTCAAATCTATCCTGCCCCGTCAACCGCAAGGATCTCAGCCGCAAAGAAAAAAGCTTTCCCGGCCGCAGGGCAGAAAACAGGAGCGGAAAAATCCACCCTCATCAACCGTTCCGCGGCTTTGCGGCCGTTCCGGTTCCGGATCAGGAGCCATGGATATACAAAAAAATCCCCGCCGTAAGTTCCGCGATGGAATTTACTGCGGGGATTCACGCTGTGCGTCTTCCTCTCATATTGTCCCTGCCGGGATGTTCGGATGAATGCGCCGGACCGGAAATATCCCGTTATTGTGCGGATACAGCGGCGTATTCGTATACGGTGCAGGAACTGACGCCGTCCGGCCCATAACCGGATAATTCTTTAATTCGGTTGCCGGACGCGTCATATTCATATTCTCTCCGATAAACCACGCTGCCATCCGGATTATAATTCAGCTCTTTTGTCAGGTTGCTGGACGCGTCATATTTATATTCATTCCAGGACATCACGCTGCCATCCGAATCATAACCCATCTCTTTTGTTTTGTTACCGGACGCATCATATTCATATTCATTCCAAAAACCCACGCTGCCATCCGGATTATACCCCATATCTTTTGTATTGTTGCCAGATGCGTCATATTCATATTGATGCCAAAAACCCACGCTGCCATCCGGATTATAACTCATCTCTTTTATCTTGTTACCGGACGCGTCATATTCGTATTCATGCCAGGCAGCCACGCCGCTATACAAATCATAACTCATCTCTTTTGTTTTGTTACCGGACGCGTCATATTCGTATTCATTCCAAAAAGTCACGCTACCATCCGAAATACCGCTCATTTCTTTTGTCAGATTGCTGGATGTGTCATATTCGTTTCCATACCAAAAGCTCACGCTGCCGTCCGGATTATAACTCGTCGTTTTTGTATTGTTGCCGGATGCGTCATATTCGTATTCATACCAGGAAATCACGCTGCCATTTGAACTATAACTCATCTCTTTTGTATGATTGCCAGACGCGTCATATGCGTATTCATACCAGGAAATCACGCTGCCATCCGGATTATAATACGTCGTTTTTGTATTGTTGCCGGACGCGTCATATTTATTTTCACTCCAAGAACTCATGCTGCCGTCCGCATTATAATACGTCGTTTTTATATTGTTGCCGGATGCGTCATATTCGTATTCCTCCCAGGAGTTCACGCTGCCATCCGAGCCATAATACGTTTCTTTCACCAGCCTTTTCACTGCCGCGCTGTCGCCGGATGTCTGCGCCGCCGCAGTCCGCTTCTGCACTTCGCCGTTTACCGTCCACCTGCCGTCGGCGTCCACCGTGCAGCCGTCCGGCGTCGTCGCGTCCGTCAAAAGCCACCCGGATGCGTCAAAATAATAGCATTCCTCCACGCCGTCCCCGTTGCCGTCCAGCCACTCCCATTTACTGCTCGGCCAGCTGCCGTCGTCATACTGCCACCACCAGCCGGTACTGCTGCCTCCCTGCCACTGTCCGGCCGC
>CANQYH010000396.1 GCA_947628025.1 uncultured Lachnospiraceae bacterium
GCAGTTATCCGAATTGGATGAAATTACATATCGGGCTATGATGGGAGAATTTATTATCTATTACCGTGGCAAAATCATAGGCGGTATTTATGATGACAGATTGCTTGTAAAACCCACAAAAGCAGCCATCCGTTATATGCCGGCATCTCCGTATGAATTACCCTATGAGGGAGCAAAAGAGATGCTGTTGGTAGACGAAGTTGATGACCGGGAGTTTTTGACCGGTTTGTTCAGCGCCATGTATGAGGAGCTGCCAGCGCCAAAACAGAAAAAGAAGAACCAGGCAGATTCCCGTTGAGAAAGGAGTAGGATCATATGAAAAAGCTGATATTCGGTTGTACTCTCATGCTGCTTGGCGCCATATGCGGGACCGGCTGGCTCGTTGCCTACAGCAGCTTAGTAGAGGCAGGGGCCTGGAGTTCCTTGTTTAATATTTTCCCCATAGTAGGATTCGGACGTAAAGACGGATATGTTGTGATCCTGTTTTATATCATCGCCGTTGTTGGCGCGGTGATTGCGATCCGATCCATAAAACAAGACAAGTAAATTCCCGCCTGCAGAACCGTGAACCGGCGCAGAGACAGTTCGGATGATACGGACTGTCTCTATTTTTATGCCCTGATTGACAAATATCCGGCATGGAATGTATGAATATACATGGGAAACCGGCGGCCGGCGGCAAACCGCTTTTTTGAACAGGAAGCCGAATAACGCCCCGCCGCCCGCTACGCAAGAAAAACCATCCTTTGCACAAGATAGTCCATTTCTTTTTTTCTCATTTTCGATTAATTTATAAAATCATTTAACGGGAATCCCGTAAATGAATTTACGTTCCGCTACGGAGGTTACACAACTATGACACCCCTGAAATGGTTCCTGTCTTTTTTGAAAAAGTACCGCGGCCTGATCGTTCTCGGCCTGTTCATGACGACCGTGATCGCGGCGCTCTCCATCGTCAACCCTTACATATCCGGCATTATCATCGACGATGTGATCCAGGCCGGCAATTACGAACGGCTGCCGGGACTGGTCGCCTGCCTGCTGCTGGTGACGCTGGTCATCGGCGTGCTGCGGTTCCTCTACCAGGTCGTGTTTGAGACCGCTTCCCAGGGCGTTCTCTACGACATGCGCGACACGGTGTACCGGAAACTTCTTCTGGAAGATTTCTCATTCTACAACCACAAGCGCACCGGCGACCTGATGAGCCGCCAGACCGGCGATATGGAGGCCATCCGCCATTTCGTGGCCCTGATCATCTACACCATTTACCAGAACGTGCTGCTGTTCATTTTCGCCCTGATCATGGTATTCACGGTCAATACCCGGCTGGCGCTAATGATGCTGGTGGTGCTGCCTTTCACCGCCGCCAACACCTACATGCAGGCCACCCGGGTCCGCCCCGCGTTCCGCAAGAACCGCGAATGTTTTTCTTCCTTAAACGCGTTCGTCCAGGAAAATATCAGCGGCAACCGCGTCGTCAAGGCGTTCGCCAAGGAAGACTACGAGATCGGCAAATTTAACGTGGAGAACGACAAATTCCGCGACTGCCAGGTCCGCGCGTCCCGCATCTGGAGCAAATACGTGCCCAACTTCGAGATCCTATCCTACGCCCTCAACGTGGTGCTGATGCTCTGCGGCGGCTACATGGTCATCCAGGAGCAGATCACCCTGGGCGACATGGTAAAAGTCAACGGCTATCTGTGGATGCTGAACAACCCGCTGCGCATGGCCGGATGGTGGGTCAACGACGTGCAGAATTTCCTGGCCTCGATCGAAAAGATCTACGCCACCTACAGCGAAGAGCCCAAGGTTTTGTCGCCCCGGATCGGCGGCATCCACGAAAAACTCCACGGCAGCGTGGAATTTAAAAATGTATCCTACCAGGCGGAGGGCGCGGACATCGTGACGGACATCAGCTTTTCGGTCCAACCGGGACAGACCGTCGGCATCATCGGGACCACCGGTTCCGGCAAATCGACGCTGATGAACCTGCTCTGCCGCTTTTATGACACCACATCCGGCCAGGTGCTGATCGACGGCATGGACGTGCGCCAGCACGACCTCTACAATCTCCGCGACAACATCGGCATGGCCATGCAGGATGTGTTCCTGTTCTCCGACACCATCGAGGGCAACATCGCCTACGGCCGGCCCGACTGCGATTTCGAGGCGGTCCACCAGGCGGCGGTCATGGCCGACGCCAACCATTTCATCAAGGAGCTGCCGGACGGCTACGACACCATCGTGGGCGAGCGCGGCGTGGGTCTGTCCGGCGGGCAGAAGCAGCGTATCTCCCTGGCCAGAGCGCTTCTTAAAGACCCGGCCATCCTGATCCTGGACGACACCACCTCCGCCGTAGACATGGAGACGGAGAGCTATATTCAGAAGCAGTTAAAGAATATCCAGCAGTCCAAAGGCTGCACCGTATTCGTCATCGCCTACCGGATCTCCTCCATCAAGGACGCGGATCTGATCCTGGTCATGGACCAGGGCCGCATCATTGAGCGGG